>CAYFHQ010000012.1:0-51093 GCA_964342805.1 uncultured Peptostreptococcaceae bacterium
CGGTTCATCATTTCTACTATATAGCGACCGGTTTCGTCCGGGGAAGTCATGAGCTTCCAACCGATAAACTTGGACACCTCTGGATCACTGGCATAGGCATGGATGTCTTCTAGGTCCATCAGGCTCATGGGACGACAAACAAAGTCTTTTCCTTCAATCTGGTGAAATGTATGGGGCTTTTCCATTGCGACCACCTTTCTCAAGCGGAGTATTAACCACTTCTTTCGTCACTCCTATTTTTTGTCATGTCTTATTCATTGTAAGTCTAATAGGCCAACCAGTGCAATACATGGCTGTTAACATGATTTCTTTTTCCATTGAAAAACTCAATGACCGAAAATCGGTTGAATCCAAAAATGAAAAGGAATAGACTGTCTTCATAAGCATGACTTGCTATTTTACTCCTTGAAGGAGCAGCATTTTGAGAGATGATCCTTACATTGTTTGAGGTTGGAGGACACAAAAATGAACGAAAATAAGAAAGTACTGTTGGCCTTTTTGGCTGTGAGCTTCTTTTGGGGCTCTACCTATCTAGCCATCCGCATTGGCGTTGAAGACCTGCCACCTTTTTTGTTTGCAGGCCTACGCTTCCTCATAGCCGGTAGCCTCATGTTGGCCTATGCCAAATGGAAGGGCCACGCCTTTCCTACTGAGATAAAAGACGTAACCAAGGTGTCCATTGTTGGCCTCCTCATGTTATTGGGTGGAAATGGCCTTGTGGTCTACGCTGAGCAGTGGGTCCATTCAGGGATCGCATCTCTTTTGGTGTCTACAGTCCCCTTGACCATCGCTGTTATCGAAATCTTCATCCTTCGGCAAAAGAAAATGCACTACACGGGCTTCATCGGCCTCCTTATTGGCTTCGGAGGAGTCGCCTATCTGGCCTTGGGAGACAGTAGTGGCACCGTGATCGACCTGCTGGGCACGGTCCTCTTATTGATCGCCAGTACCTCCTGGTCCATCGGTTCGGTCTTTTCAAAGACCTTTGAAACCAAAAGCGCCATCACGACCAACATCGGTATTCAAATGCTGGCCGGTGGTCTTGGTTTGACCCTTGTGGGCTTGGTTCTAGGGGAACTTTCCCGCTTCCAGTTCACCCCCAATAGCTTCTGGTCCTTGGTCTACCTTATTTTCTTTGGGTCCCTGATTGGCTATTCCTGCTACATTTACGTCCTGGCCAAGTGGCCTGCCTCCAAGGCTGGTACCTATGCCTATATCAACCCCGTGGTTGCCGTCCTTCTGGGTGCAGCCATCCTTAACGAACCCTTTACCCCTGCGGTGATCTTGTCCATGGTTATCATTATTGGTGGAGTCTTCTTGGTACAGCGGGCTAAAATTGAGAATATCTAGCTTGGTCATACAGAAGTCATACAGAATGACCCCCAGGAACCACATATCCCCTCCCTTGCTCAGCTCAGGATGATGAAACACCATCTGCTCGCTTGAAGCCTTTTCCTGCTCCGCCTGGAACTCGCTAACGCTCAGACATCAGGCTTCGCTTAACGGAAAATGCCCCCTGCTCACAGGGTGCTTCGTCATCCTTCGCAAGGCTGCGGTCGGTGACATGTGGCTCCTTGGTCGGATTATATGATTGGTTAGACACATGATATCTTTCAACAACAAAAGCCTCGATCGACAAATTAATGTTGATCGAGGCTTTATTATTAATTCAATTGTTCACCTTAGACCATTAAAGAGACTCGTCAGGAATCTCCGACTCCTCTAAGAATCTCACCTGACCTGTGTCTCCATTCAGCTCCACCCACTGGCCTGTGGTGAAGGTCTTCACTGCACCTTCGACACCCACAACGGCAGGGACCCCAAATTCACGCGCGACCACAGCCCCGTGGGTCATCATGCCGCCCACTTCAATAATGAAGGCCGAGGCTCTTGCCATGACCGTGGTCCAGCCTGGATCAGTAAAGCGGGTTACAAGGATTTCGCCCGGTAGGAGCTGGTCGTCTCCCAGGTTTTCGATCACCCGAACTTGGCCCTTAATACGACCTGCGGAGACCCCCTCACCCAGGATCATGTTGTCCGCTGTCATGGCCTGGTGAAAGCGTGGGATTTCTCCGTTGCTATACATCACTAGGGGTGGCGTTTTGGCCATACCCTGGTCATAGAGCCGCTTTCGCTCTGCCAATTCTTCTGGCGCTATGACAATCCCATTGTTCTTGTCCGACAAGGACTGGAAGGGACTGTCCAAGTGGCCCCTGTAAACCTGGAAGATGGTCATAAGGGCATACTTGGGATGTTCTCTAAAGATCATATATTGCTGGGCCAGGTCAATCCACTTCTTGAGTTTTCTCCACTTGCGCCCTGACAGGCTAGCCTCTAAGTCTTTTTCGATGGCTAGGCCCTCCTGGCGGAGTTTCAAGTGGCGCTCCCTGGGGCTAATCCCACTAAAGCTCTGGGCGTCCTCTGCGACCTTGGCCAGGAAGTCTTCTTGGTATTCAATGGGCCGGGGAACACCCAAATCGATTTCCCCATCCACCCGCATGCCATAGGTGGCCATGTAGGCCTCAAGGAGTTCTTGTCCCCGTGGGCTTCCATGGTGTTTGAGGACGTCCCCATAAAGGAGTCCCATTTCCGTTGTCTTGTTTCCTGTTAACCCCTTCATGAGGCCATGGTAGGCTTCCATGGGCAGGTTCCACTTTTTAAAAAGCCTTCCCATGCGCAGGTAGGCGATCATGCCAGTTCCCACGTAAGGGAGGAGCATTTTGAACATGGGCATGAGGCCGGACGACCGCATGGACAAGAGTTGGTCTAAGGATTCTGCCCGCTTAAAGCGCTGGATATGCATTTGGATATCCCCTTCAACCTTGCCATGGTCAAGGGGCCTGCCCCTGAGGTTCTTGATCAGGTCTCCAATGGGACCCAGGGCATTCTTCAACATGGACACAGGAACACGGGTCCGTCGCATGTTTTTGCTACGGAAGTCATCAATAATCATGGGCATTTTTTTGTTGACCATACCCATGAATTTTTTTACTGCCAGTCCTGGGGGACCACTGAGCAAGGCTAAGTCTGTAACATCCACAAACAAATGTTGGCCATTAAACAAGAAATACTTGCCAAAACCACCATCCTCGCTGGTTTTAAACAGGCCTCTGATCATGTCCACACCGGCAGGTGTGAAGGACCTGGACATATTTTGCACATGACCGAAGGACAGGTAGAGTCTTGAACCTGGTTTCACCGGGTCCGGTACCCGTGTGGTCGTGGTAATGGGCCTTGACTGCAGGACAAATAAATCACGTCCAACGAAAGCCCACTCAATGTCCTGGGCAGACCCATACCCCTCTTCTATGGCCACAGCCACCTGGGTCAGGTCCTCCAGTTGCCCTTGGTCTAGATGCGCTCCAGCCTCCTGTCGCTCAAGGACCTCCTGTCCTTCTTTTGACACGACATAGTGGGAGGGGGTCAGCTTGCCCGATACCAGGGCTTCCCCTAATCCGGCCACCGCATCGATGGCCACGACATCCACCCGGTTGGTCATGGGATGTTGGGTAAAAAGAACACCTGCATAATCTGCATCCACCATTTCCTGAATGACTACGGCCATGGCTGAAGACGGCGGGAGGCCGTATTCCTGACGGTAGGCATTGGCCCGGTCAGACCACTGGGAAGCATGGCAGGCCATGATCTTGTCCATCATTTGGTCCCATTTCACGTTGAGATAGGTCTCCTGCAAACCCGCAAAGGAGTAGTCTGGACTGTCCTCGTCCATGGCACTGGACCTAACTGCATACAGTTTTTCCGGGTCAATGTGATCTCGTAAACTTTCCAAGTCAGGTGCCTGAAACCAGTCAGGCGCCAAAATGACCCCACTGGGCACCTTAAATCCACGACGCATGAGTTCAGACAGGTGATAGGCTTTGCCCCCTAGCTGCGCTGGGGTTTGGCTTCCGTGTTGTCCCAAGGGTATGATCATCAAATCCCTCCTAGGCCTCGTCAGCTTTCCGGTATTGATAGTTGTTTTTTCCTGAACGCTTGACTTCATACATAAAATCGTCCGCTATATTGATCAGGCGGTTGGCGTCATTCCCGTCCCGGGGATAAAGGCTAATGCCAATGCTTACACCGATTTCACAGACAATATCGTCAAAGACGTAGCGGTGGGATATGGCATTAATGACCTTGTCTGCCACCACGTCCAGATCTTCGTCCGTCTTCACATTTCGAATGAGGAGGGTGAACTCGTCTCCACCCAGTCTAAAAACGGTGTCCGACTCCCTAAGAATTCGCTGCAAGCGGCTGGCAACACTGATAAGGACCTTGTCACCAACCTCATGGCCATGTTTGTCATTGACGCTTTTAAACCCGTCCAAGTCCAAAAAGAATATGGCAAAAACATCCCCAGGCTGGGCGTTTTCCAACTGGTCATTGAGGGTCCTCATGAAGTTGAGCCGGTTGGGTACCTTGGTCAGGACGTCGAAATAGGCCTGTTCGTTGAGTTTTTCCCGGGTTTTCATTCTTTCCCTGAGCATTCTTGTGCCTAGGAGAATAGTAAGGCTGACCCCTATGGCTACCAGAATGTGGACCAGGGCCATGAGGCCCCTGTCTTCTGCCCCGTCAAAATCCTGAGCCAAATCAAAGGCATAGAGGAAGTAGAGGGGTTCTTCTGGTGTCATGTAGAACCTGGAGAACCGGTACCATTCTTGGCCCATGTTGATCTCACCGGATTCCAGGGACACAAGGGCATTCCATAGGGTCTCATTTTCAATGACCAGGGTCATATTTTGCTTGTTGGGGAACATAAAGCCCCACTCTTTATCGGGGTCTGTTCCAATGAGCCAGTAGCCATCCTTGTTTAAAAGAAGGAGTTGTTGGTCAAAAAACCTGCTGTACTGGTCCAAGGAACCCAGTATGCTATCCAGTTCATAGTTGACCACCACCATGGCAATGGTTTGCTGGTTGGGGTCCAAAATCTTATGGACAACCCGGATGGTCGGTTGGATGGGTTGGACCACAGCCCCCTGCTCCACGTTTAGGTCAATGGGAGAAAAATAGGTGTCCTCCGGTTCCATATTGAGGGCTTCTTTGAAATAATAACGGGTGGCCTTGTTTTGCAATTGATGGGCCGGTACCACACTAGTAATGATCCCTTCCCGCTCAATTCGCGTGATCTCCTGGCCACTGGGGAGGATAATGCGAAATTGATAGGCCCCGTCGTGGTTGTTGAGATAGAGGGTGCCCACGCTTTCGTAAAACTCGATCATTTCATTTTCATTGGGTAAATGATCGTGTTCTCTTTCAATCTCAATGAGGTGGGCGATTTGGGTAATCTCTTTGTCAAATCGATCCAGGTTGGACTCCAGGGCCCCCCGGGCTATGATCTGGTGGGCTTCGCTTCTTTGTACAAAGGCGGCTATGGCCTCATTCTCAAAGTTTTGGTCATACTGGAGCCATGAGAGCAAGTTCACAAGCAGGGTAGCCACCACCCCCACTACCCGTAGGGCATTATAGTGTTTCATCATATACATCACTCATCCGATCTAAGCTGGCTTGGTCTATTAGTACGTTAATTCCTTTAATGATAGATGGGTATCCTTCTTCGTCTGATTCGTGGACATAGCATGAGGATAAGATAAGGCGATAGTCCCCTTCCGCATTGCGGAAACGGTAGACAATCTCATATTTACGCATTTGGTTGTAGAGGACTTCATTGAGCATGAACCTGAAGTTTTGCACATCGTTGGGGTGGATATAGGTCTCATATTCTCTTCGGCTATAGACCCGGTCCTCGTCATGGACTTCTCCCAGGTTGAGGAGAAACTTTTTGGGAATGGTCATTTCATTGTCATTGACGTCAAACCGCCAAAGCCCATGGTTTTCAAACTGGTAGAATCGGTCGAGGGCTTCGTATTCCTGAGTCAACTTGGTCATGTCTGCCACGTAGGCCCGGTTGTACATCAGGGTAAGCAAGAGGTAGACTGCCGCCACAAGGGCAGGCACCAGTATTCTGGCCCCATTGGCCAACCTATTGGAGTTGGTGATATCCAGGTAGGTGTACAAGTACATATCCAACTTGTGAATGGGCCGCACGTCAACCAGGTACCGCCTTCTTTGTCCGTCAAAAACTTCATGGACGCCCAGTTCCCGCGAATCTGTCCCAGGCAACAAGCCATGAAACTCTGGAATTTTTCTGTGAAGGGTTGGTAGCTCCCAGGCCTCATACTGGGTGCTTAGGATAAAGGGGGACAAGTCATTGGGGTCTGCCAGGATATGCTGGTAGCCTGAGTCGATGGACGCCAGGTTTTGAAAGGCAATATCCAACTGATAGACCGTTGCGTCCGAAGCCGATGCCCCCACATCGTCTTGGGAATAGATTGCGTCAAACTCAGCCACTGACTGAATAAAGGACGCTTGTGCAATGGCAGTGTCACGGAGACCGGATTCCAGGCTTTTTTCATATAAGGAGAGTCCGTAGTCTACTAGAATAACTGTCATTAATACCAAGGCAATCAAAATGAGTATGTTGTACTTCATTGATCCTGAGACGCTCTTCATGACACCCTCTTTTCCTCTTTTACTTTATTTCTATCTATTTTCGTATACTTTATGCAGGTCGATACAATGAAAAAGGAGCTATCAAATCGCTATGTTGCGTCATTTGATAGCTCCATTGTACCTTAGTTTATGCTTGTGGAGAAAATCATTATCCAATTGTGAATGAGTTTGCAAAGTCAGCCAGGTCTTCTTCCTTCAGTTCCATCCGCTCAATGGTTTCGTCAGCGGCTAGGTTGAGGGCGATGACACGCTCCTTAAGCATGGAGGACGTCTTTGCATAGAGCTTCCATCCCCAGGTGTCGATGTTGGGTTTTAGCCAGAAACGCTCAATGAAAACCTTGATAAAAGCAAAGGTGATTACGATCCATAAACTGAGCCATTCAGAATGCAGGGCCTCTCCACCGGAGTGGCTTAGCTCAGAAATACCCAGGACCAATAGGACCGACAGGGCGATTTCGACAATGGACAAGAGTAAAAACATGTTGGAGAACAGTCGGGCATACAACTTGGCCTTTTTTACTGTGCTCAGTCCCGTTTGCTGGACCCCTGAAAAATCTTTCATAACAATTTTATTGATTTTGCAAAGTGTACATTTTTCTTTTAGTGTGCCGTCTACAATTTTATTTTGGAACGAATCCATTTGCTCTTGGGCGTCTGCAAAAGCCCATTCTAAACTATACTTGTGACGCTCCTCATGGATTTCTTCAAACCGATTAAAGAATCGGTTGATCTCCTGTGATCGTAGTTCCATGGCCCCTCCTCTAATAATTAGTTTTGCTTTCCCTAACTTTTCATGTAAAGTGAAGGACTTCACTTGGTGTCCTGAACCCACCTACGAAGTCCTAGTCTTCTCTTACATTTATCCGATTTTGTTTAAGATGGCTGCCAAGGCTTGGATGTCCTCTTGGTCCAACTTACCCGTCAGCTGGTTGACCAAGTGGTCGGTTGACAGTTGGTCTAAGTCTGCTATGATCTGGCCTTTTTCGGTTAGGCGTGCATAGTAGACCCGCTTGTCATTGGGACAGTGACATTTTTCCACATAGCCCATTTTTACAAATTTTTTCACCATTTCAGTAACAGTTGGTTTGGATAATTGAAGCATTTCTGCAATTTGACTGGTGGTTACCCCACCCTCTTGATTGAGCTGCTTCATGTAATCAACTTGCCTGAAGCTCAGTTGAGACAGTTCATTGTCATTTAAGACTGACTTATAACATTGACCCTTCAACTTCAACAACTTGCCTACGCCTGCTTTAAGAGAATCGTCCATTACCCACCTCATTGTTAGTTCGGTTTTACCTAACCAATTCTACCCTGATCCCCTTGGCCTGTCAATGGTCTTTTTGTTTTTTTGCTAGGCCTCTAAAAACAAAGGGCTACACACGGCTATTTCAGCCACATGCAGCCCATTTCTATACATTGGATTTGTCTTTCTTATCCTTCTTGTCCTTCTTCTTTTTCTTTTTATCCTTTAGCTTTTTGGTCTCCAAGTCCTTGAGCTTCACTTTCTTCTTGTCTTGCATGGACACTCGGATTTGCGTCTGGATCTCAGGATCAATGGGGCACTTCTTACACAGCTTCCCCTTCTTCCTCCACTTTCCGCAACACTTTTTCTTTGCCATTCAGCTTTCCACCCTCATTCTTTAACAACCAAACGCTCATGAGCGCAGTCAGTGGTACGGTCAGAATAATACCCATACTACCTGCAAGTCCTTGAATGACTTCAATGGAGATAAAGGGCATGTTGATCATCTGACGATAACTCATTTGATATCCCCATATTAGCAGAATCAAGGTCAAAGAACCACCTGCAAATGCCAGGATCAAGGTATTGGCCATGGTTCCCATAATATCTTTACCCACATTCATCCCACTCTTCAACAAGTCTTTGGCTTTTAGGCTCGGGTCTGCCCCATGGATTTCCTGGATAGACGAGGAAATGGACATGGCCACATCCATGATGGCTCCCAGGGAAGCAATGAGGATGGAGGCAAACATTAAACCTCTAATCTGGATCTGATAATCCTGGGCCACGTAAATGAGCTGTTCACCCTTTTCCATGTGGACGCCAGAGATATTGACCAATGAACTGAAGACATAGGAAATGATCCCTGCACAGGTAATGCCAATAATGGTTCCCAAGATTGCCGAAGCGGTTTTCCGTTCGAATCCACTGATCAGTATAAAGGAAACCACTGTAATCATAGACGTTATGCCAATGGACACCCATACCGGATTATGCCCTTGGAAGATCAATGGGATCATGACAAAAACAATCATCACACCCGTAAACACCAAGGAAACCAGGGACTGGACGCCCTTCATGCCCCCAAATCGAACCAGGAGGAGGGCAAACAAGCCAGCAAGCAGGTAGAGATAGTTTTGACGCTTGTGTTGGTAAACCCAGACATTTTCCCCTTCGTCCGTTTCCCGGATACCAACGATAATATGCATACCTTCCTTGGCCAGGACATTGTGGGCCCGGCTCAGTAGATTTGTTGATGGATACACATTCCCCTTGTAGTCTCCTGTCAAGACTTCAACAGTCAGCTTTTGCTTGCCAACCATCAAGTTGGGGATTATGGTGTCTTCTTCGAGCGCTTCGGACTCTATGGTTCGTACGACTGCTTCCTCAAATAGTTGGTTATAGTACTGGGGTAGGTTCATCCCCATCTGTAGCAATGGAGAAGTCGTAATCACAATCGGTATTGCAATAATTACCAGTACCATAATCAGTCGATGTAGCTGCGTTTTATACTTTCTCATTGTCCCCTCCCTCGAATTCCTTCTCTATTATAATATATTTCACCTGGTATCGCTTTGTTTAATTCTTGTGAACTTGCCACATAAAAATTGCATCTTTCTTGGCCTTTTTATATACTGGTATGGTAAGGTAAAATATGTTATTTTGCACCATTCTTGTATACGAACTCCTGAGTGTTTTACTCCACTCTATCAAGGGATAGCGAAACTGTTATCCACTCGCAGTCAGAGTAACAACTTCAGTAGGATGTATACGGGACGACTAGGGGCGATCTGGTCTTTATTCCATTGAGGGATGGGATATTTGCATGGGATCGCAAGGAAACAGGGAGGATTTATATGAAGCAATTCAACAAGAAAGTCTGTTTGATGATGCTGATCATGATCATGATCACTGCATCTTTCGGCATGTCTTTCGCAAATGAAGAAACAGTAAAAATCACCATTCTACAAACTGCTGACCTTCACGGTCGTATTTACCCACACGATTATGCAACAGACTACGTGGATAAAGACGCAGGTCTAGCAAAGATCCAAACTCTCGTAAAAGAAGAACGTGCTAAAAATGAAAATGTGATTCTTATGGATGCTGGTGACACGGTTCAGGATAACAGTGCTGAACTCTTCAACGACCTGCCTATCCACCCAATGGTAGACGCCATGAACACCATGAAGTATGATGTTTGGGCCATTGGTAACCATGAATTCAACTTTGAAAAATCATTCCTTGAAAGAAACATTGCTGCCTTTGAAGGTGCTGTACTTTCCGCTAACATTTACAAGGAAGGCACTGATGAAAGATGGCTAGACGGCTACAAGATCTTTGATAAAGGTGGCGTACGTGTTGCTGTTATCGGTATGATCCCTCCAAATGTACCCCTATGGGAGGCTTCTGCTCCAGGTCACTTTGCTGGTCTAGAGTTTACAAAGCCACTGGCTGAAACCGGCAAAATTATTAAAGAGCTAGAAGGCAAGTACGATGTACTGGTTGGCGCTTACCACCTGGGTCCAGACGGACAGCACGGTTACGAAGGCGTTGAGGCAGTTGCAGAGCAGTACCCTGAGTTCGACGTAATCTTTGCAGGCCACGCCCACTCCAAGTACACAAATGAAATTAATGGCGTTAAGCTGATCGAGCCTGGCAAATACGGTTGGGCCCTTGCAAAAGCAGACATCGAAGTTGTTAAAAAAGGCGACAAGTTCGAAGTGGCTTCTGTAGAAGTAGAAAACCTAGAAACATACACGAAAGAAGCAAGTGCAGATATTACTGAAAAGTTCAAGTTTGTCCATGATCAGTCCATGGAAGACGCAAACACAGTAGTTGGTAAAATCGTAGAAAAGTTCATCCAGAGCCCTGACTACATTACAGGCGAAGACAAGATCACGACAATGCCTACAGCTCAGGTTCAGGATACGGCGATTATCGACCTGATCAACGACGTTCAAATGCACTACACCAAGTCAGATGTCAGCTCTGCTGCCCTCTTTAACTTTGGTTCCAACCTAAGTGCAGGTGACTTTAAGAAGAAAGACGTTGCCTACATTTACAAGTATCCAAACACCCTAGTGGGCGTTAACATTTCTGGCGAAAACCTACTCAAGTACATGGAATGGTCTGCTGGCTACTATAACACTTACAAAGAAGGCGACATGACCATCAGTTTTAACCCAGAAGTTCGTGGTTACAACTATGACATGTTCTCTGGTCTTACATACGAAGTCAACGTGTCCAAGCCTGCTGGTGAGCGTGTTGAAAACGTACTGATCGATGGCAAGGCCATTGACCCAGCTAAGACCTACAAGCTAGCTATCAACAACTACCGTTTCGGTACCCTAATGGGTCTAGACCTGGTAACAGAAGCAGACAAGTACTACGATTCTTATGACCTTATGCAGGACAACGGTCGTATTCGTAGCCTGATCATCAAGTACACAGAAGAAGTGAAAAAAGGCGTTCTAAACCCAACAGTGGACAACAACTGGAAGATCACAGGTGCAGACCTAGAGCAGCCATACAAGGAAGACGTTCTAAAGATGGTGAAGGACGGCACGATTGCCATTCCTCGCTCTTCAGATGGCCGTACAGCTAACGTTTCTGCCCTAAACTTCTCAGACCTAGTCAAGTCTGGCCTACTAAAGCCAAACGCTTACAGCGTTCGCGTTGGTGATGTTCTTTGGAAGATCGCTAAGAATGCAGGCACTGACTGGAAGAACCTTGCTGAACTGAACAAGATGGACAACCCCAACCTGATTATGCCAGGTCAAACGGTTTACCTACCTCTTCAGTAGAAAGCCTTCCACGGCGAAGTCATTCCTTGAACAAACATGTATTAAACCACAAGCTGCTATTCGTGACCGAGTCACGGCTAGCAGCTTTTCTATTGCAGGAATCCACCACCTAAAGGACGAACACATAATCCAACAGTTCCTATGAGGAGGTCCCCATGCCCTATACCATTTTAGTGGCCGAAGACGAAGCCAAGCTCAGAGAGTTCGTCCGGCTCTACATAAAAAAAGAAGGCTACCCGGTGGTAGAAGCCACCAACGGTTTAGAAGCCGTCCAACTTTTCGATCCAGCCACCATTGATCGTAGGGGCCGTAGGGTCACCCTCAAGGACACCCCCCTCAACCTGGCACCCAAGGAGTACGACCTCCTGGTCTATCTCGTTGACCATAGAAAAGCCGCCCTGACCAGAGACCAAATCCTAGAGGCCATTTGGGGCCTCGATTTCGAAGGGGGCACCCGGGTCATCGACAACCATGTTAAGAAACTCAGAAGCAAGCTGGGTCCAGCGGGTGCTTATATCAAAACCGTGATCTCAGTCGGCTACAAGTTTGAGGAGTAAGCCATGAAAAAAAGCATAACCCGTCGGGTCTTTTTCTCCGTTGTTGGGGTCTTTTTACTGGTCATGACCCTCCAGTGGATCATGCAAAATACGATCGTTGAAGACATCTATTACCTGCGCACTGCCAGCCGGATGGACCGCCAGGTAGAATATCTTACAAGCCTCCTGTCCCAGCCCTTCACAGTAAAAGACATCCAGGACGTCACCCAGGACCTCTGGGCGGACCAGGACACCTCCCTGCTCGTCCTTAACAAGCGCGGCGAGATCATGAACCCTGCCTACCTGGACACCTTTAACCACGCAAGCCTCCAGGACGCCTCTGGCCACCCCTTCCGGATTCTCCTCTACGGCCTTGTGGACGAGTCAGGCCATTTTCGTCCCAATTTTAAAGCCATTCAAAGGGGAGATGCGGTCCTTGCCCATGGTGTCCTTATTCCCGGTACCAATGTGCTCATCCCCACGGACTTGTCTGTGAACGGAGCTCCATTGCCACAAGTGGACAGTCAGCTTTTCCCCGGTGCCCTTGTTGCCACCGGACAAGCCCTGACCCTTGAAGGCACCGTCAACGACTTGCAACTGACCATCCGAGACCGTGACCTCTCCAGCTACCAGCCTGAACGCCTCCTGGTGGAAGTCTTTCAACTACTGGTAGACCGGACGAACAGACAAGAGGACTATAACAATATTTTGGAGGACGGCGGCTACACCTTCGTGGAAGAGGTCTCCGCCCTGGAACTCCAAGTACGGGTGCAAGAAGTTCAGCAAGGTGATCTCACCCATACCCTTTACCTCATGACCACCCATCGCCCCGTTGCCGAGGCCTTTACGATATTAAACGGCTATTACCTCTACATATTTGCCTTCCAACTGGCCCTGGTTGTCCTCATCGTTTTTGCCTTGTCCCGCTATATCACCCGGCCGGTTATCAACTTGACCCAAGTGGCCACAGATATTGCCCAGCAAAACTTCACCCAGCGTGGCCATGTGGAGACCGGTGACGAGTTGGAAAGTCTTTCTGAGAGCCTCAATGCCATATCTGACAACCTGTCCACAGCCATTGACCACCTGGAAGAGAGTAACCGGGACCTGGCCCAGGAAGCCATTCGGCGGGAGGCAGAAGAAAGCAGAATGCGCAACATGTTCCAGGCCCTTTCCCATGAGTTCAAGACGCCCCTGGGAATTATGTCAGGCTTTGTGGAAGTCCTCAGGGACGGTCTTGGAGACAAGGAACCGGCTTACTATTATGGAGCCATTGAAGAAGAAATCGACAACCTGGACAGCCTGGTCCGAAGTACCCTGGCCCTGTCTCGCATGGAGTCTGGGGTTGACCAAGTCCACCTGGAAGCCATAGACCTTGAACCCTATGTGGCTTCTGTCCTAGGCAAGTTTGCCAACATGGCCAGGGAAAAGTCTATTGGTCTTTCCCATGACCTGCCCCAGGTCTCCGTGGCCATGGACCCCCTAAAAATGGACCAGGTCCTGAAAAACCTGATCCACAATGGGATCATTTATTCTCCTCCTGGCAGTCAGGTGACCCTTTGGGCAAGCCTTTCGTCCAGCCAAGAGACACCACGGACAATCACTATCCATATCACCAATACCGGGGTCTCCATACCACACGACCAAGTGGACCACATCTGGGATCGTTTCTACCGGCTAGACCCGTCCCGCAACCGCGCATCGGGTGGGAGTGGCCTGGGTTTGACCATCGTAAAACATATTTTGGACCAGCATGGGTCAACCTATGGGGTGGTGTCCCGGGACAATGAGGTGGTCTTCTCATTTACCCTGCCTCTTGTCTAAAGTTTCGCCATGGATACACAATGGATACGCCTCTGCCCTATCCTTGTCTTAGGATGAGATAGCAAAGGAGGACACCATGAAACACCTACTGATGATTTGCCTATGTTTGAGCCTGGGCCTAGCAGGCTGCACCAGCCAAACCCAAGGGCCCGGCCCCATGATGGACACCCATATTGGGGGTGCCATATTGAAGGAACCTGCCCGGGAGGCCCATGCCTCCATCTACAGCAACAGTGGGATCTATAAAACCAGTGACTACGGCCTCTTCACCCAGGCCATGACGGTTTATGGGCTTACTTTCATAGCAAAAGACGACATACCGGACACTTTTTTGAAACAGATTGGGACGACCATGGAAAGTCTCTTCCGACAAGAAGAAGGAATTGACTCTGTCCAGCAGGAAGCGGTCTTGTAGGGCCTTTACCAGTACCGGGCTGTCCTACCTGTCGTGAAGGGTGAAAAGGACATGGAGGGCCCTTGGCTGGACCAACTGGCCAGGGAAAATAGCATTTGTGACATTATCATGAAAACCGACGAAAAACAGACCATGGAAGTGGTGGAACACCTGCTCCATGCCATTACAGACGTAGGCCTCCACCATAGCCAGGCTGGGACCTGGTCGGTGTCAACGGATTCCGGCATTAAAGACCTTATGGACCAGGCTGTTGCCAATAAGACCTATGACGTGTCCAGCTACAAGGCCATGCCCGACGGGATTCGCAGACGGGTGGAAATTCAAGAATATGCCTACTGGCTCATCACCACCGGTTGGGATATCCAGACGGCCTACGGTCCAGAAGTCTCTTCTGAATGGCCGGTCAACACAAGAGAAGGACTGGCTTCCAGCCATCCTGATGCCATGGTTTTTTTTGACCAGGCTGTCACAAAAGTCCTCACCCCACCTACGGCAGAAGTCTTGTCTAGTTTTCAATAAGGGGTTTGACAAGGTCGAAAATTTATACTATGATCCCAAGTAACTACTCGGCCAGTAGGTCATAGAAAAAGCGTTGAAGAGGAAGAGTAATCGATTTTGGACCCTTTTAGAGAAGAGGCGGTTGGTGCAAGCCTTAGGGAAATGGTCGGTGAACGTAGCCTTTGAGCTGTGGGAGGAACCCAACTTGTTTGTCTAAAGGGCAGTCACAAGTGGAAGTAGAACCCACCGGAAATCTCCGTTATCAGATATGCGAGTGTTTGCTTTGCAAGAATTTAGGTGGTACCGCGGATACATCCGTCCTATTTTTTAGGACGGATTTTTTGTTTTTTGAATCAACCGGGAGATTCATCTATCTGTGGGTAGACCCCTAAATAAACCCTTTGGCATAAGGAGTGAAACTATGTTAGCGAAAAAGTACAAGCCCAACCAAGAAGAAGAAAAATGGCGTCAAATGTGGAAGGAAACGGGCCTCTACACCTATGATCCAGACCATCCTGGAGACCTCTACGCCATTGACACCCCACCACCGACCGTAAGTGGTAGCCTCCACATTGGTCATATTTTTTCCTACACCCAGGCGGAAATGATTGCCCGCTACAAACGGTCACGGGGCTACAAGGTATTTTATCCCTTTGGCTTTGACGACAACGGCCTGCCCACGGAGCGTCTGGTAGAAAACCAGAGGAAGATCCGGGCCAAGGACCTGCCCAGAAGTGTTTTCCGGGCAGCCTGTGAGGAAACGGCCACAAGTTACGAGAAAGAGTTTACGAACCTTTGGGGTCAGTTGGGCTTTTCCTGCGATTGGGACCTGGCCTACCAGACCATCGCCCCCAAGACCCAGCGCATTTCCCAACGGGCCTTGATCGACCTCATTGACCAGGGAAGGGCCTACCGGGAGGAAAGCCCCGTACTCTACTGCACCCACTGTGAAACCTCCATCGCCCAGGCAGAACTGGAGTCCAAGGAGGCCGACACCACCTTCAACACCTTGATTTTTACCCTTGAAGGTGGAGACGACCAGAAAATAGAAATCGCCACCACCAGGCCGGAACTCCTCCATTCCTGCAAGGCCATTTTTATTCACCCAGACGACCCCCGCTTTGGCCACTTGGCTGGCCAGAAAGCCCGGGTGCCCCTATATGACTTCACCGTACCCATTATGACCGACGACCAGGTGGACATGGACAAGGGGACCGGAGCCGTTATGTGCTGTACCTTTGGCGACACTATGGATCTGGAATGGTTTAAGACCCATGGGTTTACCTACACCAAGACCATTGACGCCGACGGCATGATCGCCCAGAATGTTGCCTTTATTGGGGGCCAGCATGTAAAGAAGGCCCGAAAAACCATGATTGGCCTTTTACAAGATGCGGGTTTGCTGACAACTTCCCAGGCCATTACCCATGCCCTTTCCGTACATGAACGGTGTGGGCAGGAAATTGAGATTTTGCCCTCCAAACAGTGGTATATTGACCTTTTGTCTGAAAAGGACAAACTCCTGGCCCTGGCTGACGAGATCAATTGGTATCCTAGCCAGATGAAAAACCGCTACACCACCTGGGTAGACAACCTCAAGTGGAACTGGTGCATTAGCCGCCAGCGCTACTTTGGCGTTCCCTTTCCCCTTTGGTATTGCCAGGATTGTGGGGCTATCAAAATAGCAGAGGACCATGAACTCCCCATCAATCCCCTGGAAAGGAACCCATCCAGTCCTTGTTCCTGTGGAAGCACTCAGTTTACACCGGAGTCTGCGATACTGGACACCTGGGCCACGTCTTCCATAACCCCCTTGATCAATAGCCACTGGGGAGAAGAGGACGACTGTACGGAGGACTTACTCCCCATGGCCATTCGGACCCAGGCCCATGAAATTATTCGGACTTGGGCCTTTTACACAATTGCCCGGACCTACTTCCATTTGGGCAAGCTGCCATGGAAGGACATCATGATCTGTGGTTTTGTACTGGCCCGTAAGGGGGAAAAGATCAGCAAGTCCAAGAAAAATGCCAAGGAGGAGCCCTCCCAACTGGTGGCCATCCACTCAGCGGACAGCCTCCGCTACTGGGCCGCTTCAGCCAAATTGGGAACGGACACCACCTTTGCAGAAGAAGACTTAAAAATTTCCAAACGCTTTTTGACCAAGTTGTGGAATGCCGCCAAGTTTTCTATTATGCACTTGACCGATTTTGATCCAAGTGCCCCTAGACCCGACCTCCTCCCCCAAGACCAGTGGCTCCTGGCCCGCTTGGAGGAGACCAAGGCTCAAGTTGCCAAGCACATGGACCAGTATGAAGTAGGTCTGGGCCGGACAGCCCTGGACGAGTTTTTCTGGAAGGACTATTGCGACCACCACTTGGAATTGGTTAAGGACCGCTTGTACAAGCCCGACCTCCATGGCCATGCTCAACGCCTGTCTGGCCAGTACGCCCTCTACCACGGCCTCCTGGACCTGCTCAAACTTTACGGGCCCTTTATTCCATTTATTACGGAGACCCTATACCAGGCCTTCTATCGTCCTTATGTAGGTCAAGACTCCATCCACCGCTTGACCTGGGACACCGGTGGGAAAAGCGACCAAGGATTGGGGGACTTTGGCTTGGCGCTCAAGCGCATCTTGAGCCAGGCTAGGCGGATGAAAACGGAGAACGCCTTGTCATTGAAAGACCCCTTGTCAGCTATGGCTATCCAGGCACCGGCCCAGTGGCTCCCTAGGCTGGAAGCTGCCCGGAGTGACCTGGCTGCGGCCACCCATTGTCAGGCGATTCACCTTGAGGAGGGTCCAAGTTTTCATGTGGACCTGACCTTGTAAAAAAAGTCGCCACCCCAAAAGATGAAGGGGGTGGCGACTTTATTTTAGTCTGCTTCTGAATCTTATTTGTCTTTGAACAGGAGCTGTAAGCGAGGATCTTCCTTTTCCTATGGCAAGTTTGCCCAGATTAAAGACTGTGCAGGATATGTTATTGAACTCTGCCAACTCTTCCCTGAAGCCTACGAAAAAATGGTTCGAGAGGAAATGGAAGCTTACGATAAAGAGCTGGCTCAAGAATAACTGGTTACTACAATGAGTAAACACCAAAAGATAACCTCTCACCTAAAACTCAAATCGCCCCAAGCACTTGCCTTGTGCTTGGGGCGAAGGTTTTTTTATTCAACTGCATTCAGTCCAACGTCCAAAAATTCCCTATACCGGGTCAGATCTTTTAGGTCAGGCCCCTCTCCGGAGCACCCATAAAAGACCAGTTCCCCGCTGTAGGTCATTTCTGACAGGGTTGCCAGGACTTTGAGGGGGGTCAGCATGTCCGACACGGCGTATCCGTTATAACCACCGGCTTGGTAGGTTTCTTCACCGCCACCTGTGGTGGTAATGACATAGAGTCTTTTGCCATTGAGGGCGCTCTTGCCTTCAAAGCCAAAGGCCCAGCCATGGATAAAGAGTTCGTCAATAAATCGCTTAAAGTTATGGGGTAGCCCATACCAGTGGAAGGGAAACTGTAAATAGATATCGGTCGCTTCTTCCATTCGTTTTCTGGCCACAGCCAACTCTGCAGACGTCCGGTAGTGGTCCACATTGAGGACCTCAATCCCGCTGTGTTTCAGCTGGTCCAAATAGGCTCTATGGTAAAGGGACTCCTCAAATGTCGGATGTCCAAAAATGATCAGTTTACTCATTGTATCCTCCTTTAATGGTGTTTGACTCTTACCCCAAACCAGAAAAGAATCACATTGCAGGGCCATTACAAAAACAGATAGCGCCCTTGACTTCCCCTCTAATCCATCATATGATACTTACGTAAAAATAATTTTAACGACTGTGCTGAGGAAGGTGCATCATGAAGCGATTTGCTGATAACGCACCAGCCGCAGGCACTGCAGTTGGCTTCGGGTGTTAAGAAAAATCTTAAACCTATCGGTGAAATTTTGTCCGGAGCTAATATAGCAGTAGCCGAAGCTGGATGACATGAAAGACAAGCTAACTAGAATGGACGACCCTTGCTTATACGCATGGGTGTTTTGATATTCCATTCGTCTTTCCAGTGTGGCACAGAACCCCGGGTTCTATGCTTCTTTCCCCTGTCCTTCTGCTTCCCACACACAGTCGGTCTCTACCTTTTAACAGGTGGGGTCTCTTGGTGTAAGTTACTGGCTCCGTGACATGTGTCTCGGAGTCTTTTTTGTGCCTGCACTCCTCCCACGTAAGAATAAATGGTGTCCTGACCCCAGGTCTGGATTTTCGAGCCACCTGTTGCGAAGCCCTCTATTGGCGTCGGTCAATACCCTAGACAAACGACCACATAGAATGGAGAACACAATGAGTTTACTAAGCTTTCAAGGGATTACAAAAGAATATAGAAATAAAAACGTGCTGGCCGGAGTCAGCCTCAACATAGAAGCAAGAGAACGGGTGGCCCTCATTGGTGACAATGGGTCCGGCAAGACCACCCTCCTGCGGATCGCCATGGGAAGAGTCACGCCTGACCTGGGGCGGGTAACCCTGGCCAAGGGGATTAAGGTCGGCTACCTGTCCCAGAACAGCGATGAAATGATCAGCGGTGAGCGAACGGCCCTTTTTTACGAAAAAGTCCACCACCTGGAACTGCGGATGCGGTCCATAGAAAAACAACTGGAGGACCAAGTTGACGACTATGGCCAGGCCTCCTATGACAAGTTGACAGACCAGTATGCCCGGGTCATGGCAGAGTATGAAGCCATCGATGGTTATACCCTCCATGCCGAGATGAAAAAGATCCTCCTGGGTCTAGGGCTGAAGCAAGAAGCCCTGTCCATTCCCCTCAAGCAATTGAGTGGAGGGGAAAAAATGCGGGTGGCCCTGGCCCGGATTCTACTGGAGAGTCCTGACCTATTGGTTCTTGATGAACCCACCAACCACCTGGATATTCTGGCCATTGAATGGCTGGAAAACTACTTGATCAAGTATACGGGTGGGGTTTTGATTGTTTCCCACGACCGCTACTTCCTAGACCGGGTAACCACCCGGATTGCAGAGTTGTCCCATGGAACCCTGGTGGAAAAACGGTGTACCTATACGGAGTTTATTCGCCAAAAGGAAATTCAGCGGGAATTTTTCTTAAAAGAGCAGAAAAACCTGCGGATTCAACTGCGGGACCAGGAAGAACTGGTCCGCAACCTCCGCCGCCAGCGGAAGTCCAAGCAGGCGGACAGTCGGGCCCACGAAGTGGACCGACTAAAGGCACAAATTGCTGACAACCAAACCCGGGTCAAGGCTGCCGGCCACCTGCAAAAGAAGAATGGTCCCGGTATTCGTATACAGGCCCACGGCCATGTCAGCAAGGAAGTGGCCTGGGCCAAGAACCTGTCCAAGTCCTTTGGAGACGTCCCCCTCTTCACAGACGTCAACTTCCATATTGCCGGTGGGGAACGGGTGGCCCTCATTGGACCCAATGGGTGTGGCAAGACCACCCTCCTCAATATCCTTCGGGGACTGGACACGGACTTTGACGGGGAAGCCAAGTTGGGTCAATGGATCGACTATGCCTACTTGGGACAAAACGTGGAGTTTGACGACATGGACCTGACCCTCCTGGAGGAGATCATGGCCGTATCGGGATTTGAGGAAGACCAGGCTCGGGCGCATCTGGCCAAGTTCCAGTTTTATGGGGACGTGGTCAATTCCAAACTCCAGGTGCTCAGTGGCGGCGAAAAGGTTCGCCTCTATTTGTCGGAAATCATGCTCCGCAACCCCCACTGCCTCATTCTGGATGAACCCACCAACCACCTGGACTTGTCGTCTCGGGAGGCCTTGGAATCGGCCATCAACGACTTTCGGGGAACGGTTATAGCGGTTTCCCACGACCGGTATTACTTGAATAACTGCGTGGACAAGATCATTGCCCTGTCTCCCAAGGGGAGCCGGGTCCTCCTGGGGAACTACGACACCTACCAGGCCTTGGTCAACAAGGAAAAACAGGAGGCCAAGGCCCATGAAGAAGACCAAAAACTGGCCCAGGCCAAGCAAGGGCGACCCAAGACCAAGCGGTCCTCGTCCGTAAAAAAGGCCAAAAACCAGCAAAAGCAGTTGGAGGATATCGAAGCCCAAATCTTGGACAAGGAATATGCCCTGACCCAGTTGGAACGACAGTTGGGAGAGGCCAGCCACGAGGTGGACTACCATGCCATGGGGGCTTTGACCCAGGAGCTGGACGACTTGTATGCGGAGTATGAGCGGGTTTCGGAGGACGTGCATTAATATGCCATTTGACGGAGAGGTCCACATCAGATAAGCTTAAAGAGTAATAAAAATTGAGATGTTCATTTATGGACTTTGTATAATCCCGGGGATATGGCCCGGGAGTCTCTACCAGGAACCTTAAACTCCTGATTACAAAGATCACAACGTGGTTGTGTTCTTTTGTGATCAGGAGTTTTTTTGCTTCTCCACAAAGGCACAGCAGATGGCTTATCCCTTGCGATTCCCAAAGGAGGAGACTATGAAACAAGCACTTCACCAACTGATTTCCTATGCCAACGGCAGCCAGCCTGTTGATTTGGTCCTGAAAAATGCCCAGGTGGTCAATGTGTATTCAGGGGAGATCATTCCCGGCAACCTGGCCATAGGAGCTGGTCGTTTTATTGGCATGGGCGACTATGAAGGAACAACTGTAATTGACCTTCAGGGCCAGTATATTGTGCCTGGCCTGATCGATGGCCACATGCACATTGAGTCCACCATGGTAACCCCCCGGGCCTTTGCCCAGGCTGCCCTTCCCCATGGCACAACGACAGTGATCAGCGACCCCCACGAAATTGCCAACGTCCGGGGACTGGCAGGCATATCCTATATGCTGGAGGCCAGTGAGGGGCTTCCTCTGGATGTCTTTGTCATGATGCCCTCCTGCGTCCCGGCGACCCCCTTTGAAAACTCCGGTGCAAGCCTATTGGCAGAAGACTTGGCCCAACTCATGGACCATCCCCGCGTCCTGGGTCTGGGTGAGTTTATGAACTATCCTGGAGTTATCCAGGCAGACGAAGACGTTTTGGACAAGCTGGTCCTGGCCAAGGAAAAGGGCCTCCTCATTGACGGCCATGGCCCTGCCATTGGAGGCAAGGCCCTCAATGCCTATGCCATGGGTGGGATTCTCACCGACCATGAATGTTCCACGCCAGAAGAAATGCTGGACCGCCTCCGCCTGGGCATGTACATTGCCATCCGTGAGGGTACTGCTGCCCGGAACCTGGTGGACCTCATGCCAGCTGTCAATGGACTTACGGAACGCAGGTGCGTTTTTTGTACCGATGACCGCCACCCGGAGGGGATCTTGTCCCAGGGCCATATTGACAACAATGTCCGCCTGGCGATTGCTGCTGGTCTTGATCCTGTGGTTGCCATTCGGATGGCAACCTTAAACTCAGCAGAGTGTTATGGCCTAAAGGACCGTGGGGCCATTGCACCGGGTTTACTGGCTGATTTTTTAGTGGTGGGGGACCTGGAGACCTTTGCCATTTCCTCTGTTTACAAGGCAGGCCAGGCCATCGGACCCGACCACGACCTCTTCACAGCCAAGCCTGAGGCCATACCCCCAAGCGTCCTCCATACCATGAATGCCCACGACTTCACCCCAGCTGACTTTGCCATCCCCCTAACCTCCGACCTGGTCCATGTGATCGGCCTGGTGGACCACAGTTTGGTGACAAAAAAAGAAACCCACCGGGTGAAGGTGAGTCCTCAAGGTTTCTATGAAAATGATGGTCAAGACCTGGCCAAAATCGCGGTCATTGAACGCCACAAAGCAACAGGCAACATGGCCAAGGGCCTGGTGGCCCGTTTTGGTATAGTCGGTGGGGCCATTGCCTCCACTGTGTCTAACGACTCCCACAACATTGTGGTGGTTGGCGACAACGACCATGACATGTGGCTTGCCGCCAAGGAAGTGGAAGGCACCCAGGGTGGCCTGGCCGTGGTTTCCGGCGGAAAAGTAATGGGGAGCTTGCCGCTCCCCATCGCAGGACTCATGTCCGACCAAACCATGGAAGTGGTGGACAGGGGCCTGAGCCAACTACTGGCCCTGGCCTATGACCACCTCCAAGTCAATCGATCCATCGACCCCTTCATGACATTGGGTTTTCTCGCCCTACCGGTGATCCCGGAAATCAAGATTACCGATTGTGGCTTGTTCGATGTGGAGGCCTTTGACTTTTTGCCCTTGGAAGTGACTCCAGTAACAAAAGCCTCGTCATAAATGCGCCTGGGTCCTTCCCCATCAGAAACTGATGACTGGCAATATTAGACTTGACTCAATACAAGGTATACTCTCTTACTAGACAAGGCATAATCTCTTACCAGGACTTCTTCCAATACTCCCGATGGGCAATGGTCTCAAAGCCCAGGTTCTGATAAAATTCATTGACACCGCCAAAGCAGTAGGTTGCCCCTTCTTTGGCGGTTTTTTTCATGGCTTCTACCAGGGTGGCTGCCGCCAGCCCCTTTCTTCTGTGGTCCGGAACGGTGGCCAGGGGTTCCAGGTAGGCGTAGCCATGTCGCTGATTCATCCACATGCCCGCATAGGTTGCATAGTCCCCATTGCCAGCCCGGGCCACAGTGGTTAAGTCGGGTCTAAAGTTGGGTCCTGACTGCATGATCAGGCGACTGTCTGGCTCGTCTTTAGGCTCCCCTTGGTGGTTGAAACCCTTGTAAAGACAGGCATGGATTTTAGATGGGTCATTCTCTTCTTCAAGGCTGATCAGGTCATAGCCTTGTGCCAGGTCCACCTGGAGAAAGCCCTTGGCATAGTTGAAAATGGTAATCCGCTCCATGCGGGCCCGCTCATACCCCCTGGATTTGAGCAGGTGGATCATGTCTGTTTCCTTGTCCGTGATCCAGACCCCAAGAACCTGCTTCCCTTCAACACTTGCACTCAAGTGGTCTTCCGCATGGTCCAGCATGTCAGGCAAGAGGTGGTTATATCCTGCCTTGGCTTCGATACAGGCCTCACCCAAGTCCATTTCATAACAGGCAATGCCTACAAGGTCTCCCGCCTCTTCCCATAGGCCAAACCGGTGGGTCATGCTATGGTTAAAGATGGGATGGGTATGGGCATACTCAAAAAATGGATGGAGCAGATAGCCATTGAGGGTCTCCAATTCATAGTTGTCGTCCAGGAAGTCCAGTACCCTTTGGAAGTCTCCCAGTAGTTTGTAGGGTCTCTTCATGATTGTCATTTGAATACTCCTTTGTCCTATCCACTCTGTCGCAGGGCCTTCAAGCTCCTGCGATACACATCCATTAACCGACGGATCTTTGGCATCCGCTGGATACCTGGGTACTTCCAGGTGGCCATTTCCATAAGTTCTGCATACCACATCTGATAGTCCTCAAAACGGAAATAATGTTTGAGGGACTTTTCCTTGCGCTCACTCCAAGGCTTAAGACCGGCAAAATGAGTCCCAAACAAAACATCCAGACGGGGCTGGGCATTAAAGGAGGCAAAACGCAGGTCTACACTGGTCCACTGGCCCGATCAGTGGGCCGTTGCCAACTGCATTTCCGGCCACTTGTAGGCCTGGATCTGGTCCAGGGTCTCCGGTTGTTGTAACCGGGCCATAATCCGTTCAAACTCCACCAAACAAGGCTTTAAAACCCACAGGCAGGCATTGACGCCCATGTTTTCAGGGTCGCCCACCACCCGGTCTGTGATCCCCTTAGGGATGGCGGTACCATGGGGGCAAATGCCCTCGTAGAGGTCATGCCAAATCCACTTGCCATCTGTTCGGCCATAGGTCCCTTCCTCAATACAATGGTCCTTGAACTCATTGATAATCCCCGCAGGGGCGGGCAAGGAAAAGAGTTGGTCGTAATGGGAAAGTGGCATAATGTCCGCATCTAATAAAACGATTTTGTCGTAGTGGAGGCCCAGTCCCCCGCCCTCACACAGGCGCAAGGCCTGAAAACGGGTGAATAGAAAGGGTCTGTCTTGTCGCTCATGGGCCATTTTATGGTGGATAAAGACCTCGTCTACCACCACCACCTGGTCAAAGACTTCTTTGAGGGTCTGACGGCCCACTTGCGTGATCTGAGGTGTCACCAGACACACCAGGTCTGCCTGGGTCCCCATCTTTCTTAAGCGGTAGGCCAAGACCAGGGCGCCGGGAATATAGGAGTCATTGCGCATGACAAAGGTGACAAAAGCCCGTTTGTTTTTCTTGTTCTTGTTTCTGTTCTTTTTCTTCTTTATAAGCTGCTCCCATTCCAGGGAGCATGGTCAAGGAGTCCTTATGATCTTGACAGCTTATGTGGTTGAAGCAATACACCCATGTGTACATATGCTCCCCTTTACTCTACTTTGGATTTCCAACCTTTGAGTAAAGGGGTTAGCAGTGTACAGCGTGTAATATTTTTAGTCTCATGGGGTTCACTCCTTTCGGCCATAAAGATGACGTCACATCATTATGGTTTATCTATCGTTAAATTTATTATAACGTCTAGATCAATGAAAATCCATCCCCTCGATATTAAAAAGAATTTACAACCCTCTAGAAATCTCAGACAATTCTCACATTGGTTTTGTAAGATGGTATCTGTAAGTCATTCTAAAATTTGGAGGTTATCATGTATTCAGTTCCTACGGGTCTCTACGCAGATGTACGTATTGAAGACCGCTTTGAAACAACCATCATCTATATGAACGAGCATTTAGAGCAAAGTACCCAGCAGCAAGACAAGGGGGCCTTCCTTCGCGTCTTTGACGGCAACCGCTGGTACTATACCTCCATCACCGACCTCACTGCCATTCAAGCTGAACTGGATAGCCTTTGTGCCATGGCTAAACCCAATGCAGACATTGGGACCCACCCAGTCGTGGACCGATTCGAAGTCAATACAGGCGACCACCGTCGCTTTCAGGATAAAAATGTCCGCATGGTTACCCGCCAAGAAAAACTGGACCTGCTAGAAGCCTATACCCATGTCCGTGACATGGAGGACGTCATCCACCTACGCAGGGCCTATAAGGACCAACATATTGAAAAGACATTTTGGTCTTCCAAGGGAGCTGACCTGCAGTGGGATTATCAGCGGACGGGCTATTACATAGCACCTACTTTGGCTGTCGAGGACCAGCAAGAACAAGAGCACCACACTTACTATGGCAACCACTTTGATGAACTGGTCATTGACGTGCCAGCAGTGGAAGCCTTTGTCGCAGAGCTTCGTGACTATGTGCGGGACGCTGTGGCCTGTGAGCAAGGGGACTTCCCTGTCATTCTTTCACCCAACGTTGCTGGCGTTTTCGCCCACGAGAGCTTCGGCCACCACTCGGAAGCAGACTCTATCATGGCCAATCCAGCCATACAGGAAAAATGGACTCTGGGCAAGACCGTTGGCGCTCCCTGTCTAACCATTCTGGACGACGGGTCCATGGAAGGCCACGGCCATATCATTTTCGACGACGAAGGCAGCAGGGGCCGTAATACCTACCTCATTAAAGACGGTGTCCTCACTGGCCGCCTCCACGGTGCCATGTCGGCAGGTCTTATGAATGAAGACATCACCGGCAATGCCCGGGCCATCAACTTTGAGTTCGAGCCCATTGTCCGTATGACATCCACTGTTTTTGGCCCAGGGGAGGCCTCGGTCGACGACTTGTTTGCCGGCGTTGAAAACGGCTACTACATCAAGACTTACCGACACGGGTCAGGATCAGAGAACTTCACCATTGCCCCAGGGCTTTCCTACCGCATACGGGACGGAAAAATCGCTGAACCCGTACGCATTTCTGTTGTTCGTGGAAACGTCTTAAAGACCCTCCATGAAATAGACGGGGTGTCTGACAAGGTCGAGCTCTTTGGTGATGTCCTTGGGGGATGCGGTAAGAACGAGCAAATGGGATTGCCTACTGTTCTGGGAGGCCCCTTTGTCCGTGCTGCTAAGATGACTATCATGTAGGAGGAAGCCATGATCCGTGAAAAATATTCGATTATTAAAGATGAATTAAAGCTAAACATAATGGACGGGACCATTGACTCTATTCGCAAAAAGAGCATTCAGGGAACAGCCTTCAAGACCTATAAGGATGGCAAGGTGAGCATAGCAACAGCAATGGGGGATGTGGACGACGACCAGCTTGCCGCCCAATCTGAGGAGGAGCTGGCTTTTGGCTCCCATGTAGACTGGCAACCCACAGAGAAATTGACGGCGTCTCGAAGTACAAAGATCGCCAATGTTCAAGCTGAAGACTTTGTTGCCCAGTGGGAAGAATGCCTGGCCCACCTCAAGGAAACGCACGCAGATTATATTCTGACCAACAATATCGTCCTAAATGGTAGCCAGGTCACCCTGACCAATGATCTAGGGACCGAACTCACGCAGAAGGCTCAGTCTGCCCTGGCAATCCTTATTCTCCAAAACCGTCAGGCGACTACCGATGACTTCAGTTTTGTCATCAATCAGGATATTGAAGTGGACAAGGAAACCCTCTACCAGGCGGTTTCCGAAAACGTTCAACTGAATAAAAACAAGGTGGACCTACCTGGTGATGGCCAGTATCCTGTGATTAGCATGTTCTCACTTACCCAAAACTTCTTTGACAAACATCTGGGTGGAGAAGTGGTTGGCAACCAATCCTCCTACTTCAAGAATGACCTTGGGAAAAAGATTTTCAATGAAAAAATGACCCTGCGCATTGTGACAGACCAAAGCGAAGGCCGGTCCTTTGGTGCCTTTTCTCCCCAAGCCCCCATGTTTTTTGACGCTGAAGGCACAATCCGGGAAAACACACTGATCTTTGACAAGGGTGTATTTGTGAACCCCTTATCCAGTAGAAAGAGCGCTGAGAAATATGGCTTTTTAGCCAATGGTGGCACATCAGCCCCCTACTCACAACTCCCTAAGGAGGGCTGTGAATACACCTTGGACCAGACCCACGACCACTTGGATGAAATCCTCCAGGGCCGAACAGCGATCTTGGAGGTTGTAAGCCCAGGAGGTGATTTCACCTCAGACGGTGATTTTGCAACGCCTTGTATTTTGAGCTACCTCTACCAAGACGGCAAATTGGTGGGCCAACTCCCCGCCCTTCAACTGAGTGGCCACATTCGCCAAATGTTTGGTGATGACTATCTGGGCACCTGCCCCCTCCCCATGAAGGGAACTGACGGCATGATCAGCCCCGTTGTCATGATGGATGTAAAGGTTCTTAAGTAGGTCCTTAAGTAGGCCTTCATACAAATCATCAAATGGGTACTCATGTGGCCTCGCACGCAAGTCCGTAGGCAAGTCCGCGCGCAAGTCTGCTAACAAGTCCGCAAACGAGTCACCATGCAAGCAACAAAGCCAATCTCAACAACAAAAATAGAGCGACTCCCCGTCCAATTGGGAGTCGCTCTAAAATTTTGCGTTTTTTCTTTTTGTATACCACTCGGACTTGTAAATAATCCAACAATTTCGAATAATCAGCAAAAATGATAATAATTGTATCGGTACAACTAGTCAGTAGCCAGCCCAAACTGGGCAATTTCCTCAGCCGTCATGTAGTGCATGCCTGCTGCTGGGGCCATCTTTAGTGTAAACCAATAGAAGTCCTTTGGTATACCCATTTCTCTATAATAGTCTAAATATTTTTGGTGTTCAGGATCATCCTTGACCAGGTCATTGGCCGTTGCAAAGGCCTCGTCACCGGTTCCCCAGCTATGGACCCCAATCCGGGCACCGGCTTCCACTGTTCGTCTTACCCCGGCGCAAAAGAAGTCTGTTCCACCAGAGGCAATGTGGCCGTCCTTTTCAATGGCAGTTCCTAGCCCCGCCTTACGTACCAAGCGGCTGGCCTCTAGATTGGACACGTCGTCCAAGGACCCGGGTACATTGACCATGACAATGGTCATGACCTCAGGGTTCTGATCAATGAGGTCTTTGACCTGCTGGATGGTCCAAGGACCAATGACCCCCTTCATATAAGCCTTGTCACCCTTGACCTCAAAACTTGTGACTTCCTCTCCTTCTGCCTCCAGCATAGCCTTTAACTGGCCCTCCTGGGCACTGGGAGATAGGATGGTCAAATACACACCTGCACCTGCCAACAAAACGACGATCAAAATGACGCCGACGATTTTTAATCCTTTCATATACGTCCTCCTAACTCTATTGCCTTATCATGGTTTTAACCTTGCTCTTGAAGTCAGCTTACCAAGCATTTCTAGACGATTTCTTAAGGTGGCAGGCAAAAGTATTAGGAAACCATTAAAGAAACCGAGCGATTGTCTTGCCGTCGCTCGGTTTAAGGCTACGATAAGGTTTTGTTTGTTTATAGACCGGATTCCACAGGTTGGTCTAGGGCCTCACTGGCAATAATCCGGACAATCCCGGCCGCCGCGTCAACTTCCAAGACTTGGCCGTCTTCAATCTGGTCCATAATGTTGTCAATGCCCGCCACGCAAGGCTTGCCATACTCCCGGGCCACCAGGGCACCGTGTTGGAGGAGGCCGCCCACCTCTAGGAGGATAGCAGAGGCATTGATAAAGAGCCGGGTCCAGCCGGGATCTGTTGCCCGGGTCACCAGGATTTCTCCTGGGAGGAGGGGCTTTTCATCCGGTGTCCGCAGGACCTTGGCCCGACCTCGCACCAGACCTGGAGAAATGGCTTGACCCGTTAATTCTCCGGGCTTGGCCTCCCTAGGTGGCATACGGAGGATCTTACCCCTGGAGTCCATGAGTTTAGGAAACTGGTGAACCTGGTCCAAGAGGCCATAGTAGGCCTTGTCTGCCTCCATACGGGCATAAACTTGGTCCCGACTGAGGTTGAGAAGCTGGTCTAAGTCTGACATGTGGAGCCAGAAGACGTCCTTGGGGTCGTCCAAAATACCCAGCTGGTGGGCATCTCCCGCAAGGGACAAGACGCACTTTCGTACTGCGTCAATGCTGCGAATAAACCAGTATTTGAGGGCTTCCCGCTTGCCCCCCAGTTCCACCAGGGCCGTGTAGTTTTTGACAAAGGCCTTATGTTTACCCGGTGGCAGGCGGTCTAGGCAGTCCCGGTAGGCCTCTTCACGGGCCTTGACCGAGGCTTCATGGATAGCCCGAGGTCTATAGGCTGCCTCCACCATGGTCATACCCTTGATCTGGTCAAAGGCCAAGCGGCCATCTTCATTGGGCCGGTCCACAGCAATGTCCATTTCATTGTTGGCCCGACAACCATAAATCTCTATATAAGACTCCCAGGCCTGGGCGAAGGCAGAGCTGACTTGGTCCTTGTCCACTTTATCCATAAGGTCTTCGTAGGAGCCCGTAGCCATTTCAGGGAACTGGGACAGGTCGTACATCATAAGCCCCATGTTGATAGTTACATTGTCAGGCAGGGACCGTTCCAGATACTGCATGACCTCTTCCCCATTGTCCAGGTGCTTGTTTAGGAGCTTGGCCAATTTTTTTCGGGCCAGTTCGGCCGTATAGGTGAAGGGCACCATGACCAGCATGAGGTCCAGGTACTTCATATAGATCTCGTCCGCCACCTGGGAAATGTCCTGACGACTGCCAGAAATCTCCTTCAAGTAGAGGTCAAAGTTGTCCTCAAAGGGCTGGTACCATTCCTTGTAGCCACGGGGGTCTTTGGACGCCTTCATGACACGGCCAATGGCACTGAGGTTTTTCACAATGGCTCCCCAGAGGGCCCCCTTCATGGTGGCAGGAAGCTTGTCCATTTTATAGGGACTCAGGTCCAGGTGATCCATGAGGTCCACCGTCCCCGTGTCGACTGTTTTCCAGGTGTTTTTGAAGCGGTCTTCCCCTTGGAACTTAAGACTGGTGGACAGGTTCATAAACATCCGGCCACCGGTGGTTGTGGCCAGGCCGCCTTTAACGTCAGCCATGACGTTTTTTCCCATCATGGCCGTGGCCAGCCGTTCCTGGGTCACTTGGATATTGTCACAGCCCAGGACAGAAATGGGCTCGGTAATCCCCTGCTTGGTCAAGGACCCATCCAGGTATAAGATGCGCTTTTCCCCAGGTTTGGTTTGCATGACCGTTGGTAGGGGCACGTAGGCGGTAATGGGTCGTGCCTGTAAGATATAGAGTTGTCCGCCGGCGAAGGCCCACTCCACGTCCACTGGAAAGCCGTAGAAGGTCTCAATCTTGCCTACCTCTTGGGCCAGGGTCTTCACCTGGTCTGGAGTGAGGCAAAGGTCTTCCGTCTTGGTGGTCTTGGACTCTACTCCACCACCTGCAGCCATGTGGATGGCTTCTTCCTTGGAACCTATTTGTTGGTCCAGGATTTCAAGGGTGTTCTTGTCCACAACAAACTCGTCGGGGGTGATGATCCCAGAAACCACACTTTCCCCAAGGCCAAAATTGCCATTGACCACCACTTCATCGAAGCAGTTGTTGAGGGGGTTGATGGAAAAACCTACACCGGACACTTCTGAGGCAATCTGAGTCTGGATGATAACCGCTATGCGGAGTTGGTCCATGGCGAAGCCTTTTTCATACTTGTAATAGAAGACCCGCTGGTCGAGGCAGGACAAAAAGGCCTGCTTGACTGCGTCTTGGACCTGGTCTCTAGGAACACCCAGGAGGGTTTCATATCCCCCTGCAAAGGAGGCCCCTGTCAGGTCTTCCTCCGGCGACGAGGACCGGACGGCAAACCGGTCGCCTTTGGTCAAGTGGTGGGTCAAAATGTCGTTGACTACTTTTTTCTGGTCCTCTGTAAAGGCCAGGGTCTGCCCATGGGACTTGAGGGCCTGGTCCAGCTCTGCGAACCGGTCTGGTTGCTTATGAAGGTCTTTGAAGATGGCCAAGTCCCGCAGTTGACTTAACCAGGGTTCAAAGAAGCCTACCGTTAGGGCGCATCCCGAAGGGACGTTAAATCCGCCTGCTGTCATTTTAATGAGGGACATGGCCTTCCCGCCCACCTGGTTAAGGGTGGTTTTTTCCCCTGTGTTAAAGGTTACATATGCTTTCATGACTACACCTCCCCTGTGTAGACTGTCATGTTGGTTTTGGTTTGAAAGCTCATTTTGAGCTATTCCTCATAATTTGAGTATATACTCATTTTATCCTATGTCAATAGTATTCTGACAATTTCACACCCTTGAAATTCCAATGTATTCAGCATATAATGAGTTTGTACTCATTTTACGAGGAGGGATTCACATGCCAGAAATCAGTAACCGGAAGGCCAGACGGATTCAGCGGGTTCGTGGTCAAATCATGGACGCTGCAGTGGAGATTATTGCAGAAAAAGGCTTTACCAACACAACGACAAAAGCAATTGCTGCCAAGGCCGATATGGCGGAAGGCACCCTATATAATTACTTCAAAAACAAGGACGATATTTTGCTGGGGATTGCAGAGCGGTATATCTCTTATAAGCGGAACTTTGACGTGTCCACCGACGTGGCCAGCATGGAAGAGTTCATGATCAACATGTACGCCACCCGCAACCAGTTTGACCCCGAGGCCCATGTACAGGAGCGAACGGTCCTTCGGGCCTTACTACCAGAGTTTTTAACCGACCGGGTTCTAGGTAAAATGTACTATGAGCGAATTGTCCAGCCCTTCCTGACAACCATGGAAGAAAAACTGACTGTCCTCCAGGAAAGAGGTTTAATCAAATCCTATGAAGTGACTGCCCTGTCTCGCCTGGTCTACTCTTCCCTCATTGGCTTTGCCATCCTGGACATTAACGGCGACGAGCTGACGTCCAACCCTACACCGGAATTTCGACAAGAAGTGGGCCGGGCCTACATTGATGTCTTGTCAGACGGCATGACAAAAAAATAGACTGAAAGTCCACCTATTAAGTCCCTTCCTTTTCGGGTATATTACTCCAAGAGGGAGGGATTATTTTGACACAATCTAAAAAAGCCCCTAGGAAAAAAGTGGCTGAAACCAAAACACTCATCGCTGTAATGATCACCTTCAGTGTCATGATTATTGAGATTACTGCTGGTTGGTACTACGGGTCCATGGCCCTTTTTGCAGACGGATGGCACATGCTGACCCACACGGCGGCCCTGGGCATATCCTTTATTGCCTACGTTTTGGCCCGAAGGCTGTCAGGAGACGGACGCTTTAACTACGGCACATGGAAGATTGAAGTCCTTGGCGCCTATACCAGCGCCATTCTACTGGGGCTGATCGGCATTTACATTACCTATATTTCCATTGAACGTTTGATGACTCCGGTGGACATCCAGCACGACCAGGCCCTGGTTGTGGCAGTCATTGGCCTCTTGGTCAACTTGATCTGTGCGGTGGCCCTGTATGATCCCCGCCACCACCTGCATGGCCACACCCATAGTGGACTGGGCCACCATACCCACGACCAAACGCAGGAAGGGGACCCGATCGAAACTGCAGACCTCAATCTCAAGTCGGCCTACCTCCACGTGGTGGTGGACGCCATGAACTCTGTTCTGGCCATCATTGCCTTACTGGGTGCCAAGTTCTACGGCCTCAACTTCCTTGACCCAGTCATGGGGATTGTTGGTGCTGTATTGATTTGCCGCTGGACCTACCTGCTCATTCGGGACACTTCGTCTATCCTTTTAGACCGGGAAGACCTGTCTCTCATGAAACAACATATTTCTGAACACATGGAAATGGAAACCGACGTCCTCAGCGTAGAAGTGGACCTCCACCGGGTGGAACAGCACCGGTTTGACTGTGTGGTCCGTTTAATTTCCGATGCGCCCCAAAAACCATTTGTCTACAAGCAGCGGCTGAAACACTTTGGCAATTTGAATCAGGTGTCCATCGAGGTTACGCCGGTGCCTCGGATTAAGGTGAATACTTAGGGGCATGATCCAGGCTCCTTAATAACAAGATCAAAAAAGCTGATATCCACTATAAACAGCATGTGGATATCAGCTTTTTATTGCACAAATAATGTATAAGCCTAGGCTTTCTGGTCTGCCAAGACTTCCTTATTCTCTACCCGCTTGGTCAGCAATATGGCTAGAACCAAGACACCCACAAAGGCCAGGTAAATGACCCACGTAGAGAAGGACAAAATCCACAGGAGGGACAGGGCCAAAACAATGGCCGCCACCTTAAACAAGGGGGAGGGAATGACCTTTACAGAAGCCACTAGGCCAATCACAGCATTGAGTAGGAAAAATCCGTTGGCTATGCCCACAATGGCTTCAATATCCAGGACGCCAGCCAGGGCACTCACCAGTACAACCGTGTGAAGGACGGTGAAGTATAAGACCCCATTCATGGGTATGTCATGCTGGTTTTTGGTGTTAAAGACTCGAGGCAGGTAACCCTCTGCTGACAGGGCATAGACCAAGCGGCCTAGGGCACCGACAATAAGCAGGTAGGTGGTCAGGCAGAGCCCGGTCACCAGTAAGGCCAAAACGCCAATGGACCAAGACCCAAACACAGGACTCAAAATCTCAACCAGGGACAGGTCTACCCCTTGGGGAAAGGCCTGAATGGCCAGACCGATCATCAGGTAGGTTGCTGTTATGACCACGATGCTGAGGACCGTTGCCCGGGGGATGGTCTTTTGAATGTCTTTGACCTGCTCTGAGTAATTGCCAACGATCTCCCATCCAATTATAGCCCAAAACAAGAGGAGGACCACTTGGCCCAGTTCTAAGGGATTGACTGTCCCAAGGGGTGCCACCTCAATTGGCCCACTGCCAATAACCAGTCCTGCACTTAGGACAAGGACGATGGCTATGGCCGAGGATAAAACAAAACTCACTGTACTCACAAATTGAATATTCCTACGAAGGAGTATGGCACTTGCCAAAACCAAGACTAGGGCAATCAAGGGCTTGGCCAGTCCCGTGAGTCCAGGTACTTTATTCAGGTATTCAGCTGCGGTTAACATGACAGCCGTTGGTCCAAAGGATACAGCGGAAATCATGAGCAGGGAGGCATAGAGTTTGGTCCGCTTGCCAAATGCCTTTTCTATGGCGATGGTCATGCCGCCGTCGCCGGGATAGATCATAGACAGTTTTGAAAATATCATGGCGAACAAGGCGCCCAGGCCCATGATAATGATCCAGGCCCACAGGGACCCCGTCCCCAATTTATTGTATGCCATGGGTGGCAGCAGAATGATCCCGCTTCCCAATATGGGTCCGATCATTAGGCCACTGAGCAGTAAAAGTCCAATTTTTCGATTCATCTTTACAACCTCCTCTTCTTGGCCTAATATTATGATAACTTGATCCATTTGTATAGTTGAAAGTCGTGATACCATCCATCAGCGTGACTGATGGATGACCTAGGAGGTCCCATGGACATTCGCAACTTCGTCACCTTCAATGCCGTTGTGGAAGAAGACGGCTTTACCAAGGCCGCATCCCGGCTCAACTACGCCCAATCCACAGTCACCCTGCATATTAAGGAACTAGAAAAACACTACGACAAGCCCCTCTTTGACCGTATAGGCAAAAAGGTCTTTCTCACGACCTTTGGCCAGGCCCTCTACCGCCAGTCCAGTGGCCTGGTGGCTTCCTACCATTCCATCCTCAACATTGGGGACGACGGGGAAGTTCGGGAGGTCTTGCGCATTGGGGTCTATGAGTCCCTTCTCCGCTACCGGATTTATGACCTAATCCAAGTATTTAAGCAGGCCCACCCCCACGTGGACCTGATCATGCACCACGGTACCTGCCCCTCCCTGGGACAGATGGTCCGAGACGGTGAGCTGGATATCACTTTCCTCCTGGAGTTGGACCGTCCCTTTGCAGACCTCCACTCAGAGCTCCTTTGTGAGGAACCCTTTAGCCTGATCTTCCCAGAGGGCAAGGGCAAGGAAACCTTCCACCAGGCCAACCAAACGGTCTACCTGACTGAACAGGAATGTACCTACCGTCTTTTGTTCGAGGACTACCTCCACAGCCAACAAGCCCTCAAGCAACACACCATGGAAACCGGGTCTGTGGACCTGATCAAACAATACGTGGGCTGTGGCCTGGGCTACTCCATGGTGCCCACGGTCACCGTGAAAAACCCAAGGGATCGGGAAGGGCTTTCCATTGTCCCCTTTGACAACGAGGAACCCATGTTCACCCAGCTGGCCTACCACAAGGAAAAGAACGTCTTTCCGGCCATGGCCGACTTCATTGACTTGGTTGAGACCTATGCCAAGGAGTGGACTTAAGCACCCTTAACATGCCACATACACCAGGCAATCAAAAAAGCGATACCCGTAGAGTAGCAAGAGGGCAAACACACTAACCATGGCCGTTTGAAAGCCAAAGACCTGGACAAAGTCTGTCCCCTTATTCCGGTAAGCTACAACCGTCAACAAACCAATACTCCCCAACATGGATATAAAGATTTTAGGATGAAAGAGGTCGACCACTCTAAAATCCACCATCCAGAGCAGGAGCACCACAGCAAGACCTGTACATACAGCTGCTACCCCTTTTGTCCATAATCCCGTGAGACTTTTTTCTTGTTTCTTCACGACGCTTCTTCCTCGTCAACCAAATGGGACTCCAAACGAAAGCGCATGGGATGAAGGAATAAGGCAAACAAGGTGCCATATAACAAGGTCAACAAGGACACGCCCAAAGCAGGCAACACATTGGTTGGATCGGACATATAGTGGAACATGGCCACCACACCGATCAAGGTGCCAAAAAAGCCACTCCATATGAGCAATTGCTGGGTTAACTTCACTGCCAAAATGGACTTCTTTAATTCTGCTGATGTGTAGATGTTTTCCTTAGACAGGACAGCCTTTAAGGCTCTTAGGAAGTCCTTCCACAAACCCGAAACACCCAAGAGTGCTCCTGACAATACCAAACTCACCAATACAGATGGAATGTCGATAAAGGCCGCAAAGCCATTGGACCCTGAACCCACAAAGGCCACTGCTAGAACAACCAGTAGGGCTAAGATATACATGATCATATTTCCGTCTCCTTTTTTTCGTCTCTCTTGATCAAGATACCCTTAGTCTACGACATTTCCCTAAAAAGTTCCATTCTCCCCAGGTAGTATTTAAGGAGTACTACCCGTGAAGTCCTATGTTTAGCGGTTTTCCGGTCTCCGCCAGCGTCTTGATATTGGACAACATAAGCCACCAATTGGCCTTGGTATTCTCATAGGAGGGGTCTGCTTCACTCCATTGGTCATGGGTCACGTCCAATTTGACAAAGCCACCAGCGTCAGAAATCCGGTAGGCAATCGGGACGTATGGGCGGGCGTATCTTTTAAGTAGACGTCTCCCACATTGCTGGTATGGACCAGGCTTTTTCCTGGACGGGCTTCAATGATCTCCCCGTGGATATGGAGGGTTTGATCGCCGCCCCGACCCGAACCAATATACTCGATGGAGGCCCCGGGCACAAAGTCCGAATGGACCGCGGCCCCGTAAAAGATGGCTGCGCTCCCCTCCGGTGTGGTGAGAATGTCCCAAATGACTTCCTTGGTCGCCGCAATGTAAAACGTATAGTTGAGTTCCATAGACTCCTCCTTTTCATTGGCAAATCCCCTTGATATGCTAGAAGCATAACAAGAATCGTGACCCCCGTATTGTAAAAACACGACAGGACCCTACCAGGGAGGCCCCATGGACACCCAATACCTCAAAGCCATTATTGATTTGAAGGCCCTTCAAGAGTACACCCACTTCACCACCACGCCCCCACCAGAGGTCCTGGCCCCTTATTTGGAGCGGTTTTGGTCGGTTTCTTGGGACCTGCCAAGCGGCCATTATTTTAGGCAGCAAATCATTCCCAACCCCCATGTGTCCCTGGTCCACTATCAGACGGAGGGCCACCCGACCCTGGAGACAGGTACCTACATAGAAGGGGTTGTCAAAAAGCTCTTTTCCATAGACCTGGTCGGGTCAGGGTTCATTGTGGGCGCAAAGTTCCACGTGGGCGGTTTTTCTGCCTTTACCCCTCAAAAGATGCGCACCTTTACAAACAACAAACTACCCGCTGGGGATTTTCTCGCTGGTTACCCCTGGGCTGACCTGGGAACAGGGTCACCCTTTCATCCAAAATCACCGGACGCCTTTCTGGACACTTTTTCACAGGCACTCCTTACAGACACCCTGGTTTTACCACCCAAAGCTGTGGAGGCTAGGGAACTTGTCCACCACATTCGTCAGACAGACCACCTCTTAACAGTGGACCAATTGGCCTCAGAATGGGGTGGCAGTGTCCGGTCCCTCCAGCGACTTTTTGACACCTATGTGGGGGTGGGGCCCAAGTGGATTATCCGCATGTTCCGCCTGCAAGAAGTCAAGACCCAGCTGGAAATGGGTCTAGATGTTCCCCTGGCTTCGGTAGCTGCCGACCTGGGTTATGTGGACCAGGCCCATATGATACATGACTTTAAAAGCATCATTGGCCGTCCCCCTGCAACCTTTGTAAAAAGCGCATCTCAGCCAACTCAACCACCACTTGAGTAAGGGGTTTACAGGGACTCAATTAGCACTTTATAGACCCGGCCCAACCGGTGGGCCATAATGAAATCAGCAAGGCACTGACAAACAACCAAACGACAGGAGGCAGTACATATGTTTAATATGATTGAGATTGGCAGACGGGTATCGGACGCTCGAAAAGACAAGGGCATTACGCAAATGGAACTGGCAGACCGGTTGGACATTTCTTATCAGGCGGTGAGCAATTGGGAACGGGGAAAGAGTATGCCAGACATTGCCAAGCTCCCGGAGTTGGCAGACATTCTGGACCTGTCCCTGGACGACCTTCTGGGCAACGGAAAAAAATCCATCATTATCAAACACGTGGTCGAGGACCAGATCGAGACCTTAGAAGAAGACTCGGATCTGGACATGGAGGACATAGAAGAAGTAGCCCCCATTTTGAAACCCGCCCAAACCGAGGCCTTGGTGAAGTCCATCAAAAACAAGCCGACTTCCGATGACTTGATAGCCCTGGCCCCCTTTGTCAGCAAGGACTTCATTAGTGATTTTATTATGGCCTATGACGAGGAGATGGACGTGGACGACCTGGTCGGCCTGGCGCCCTTCATTTCCAAGGAAGCTGTGGGGCAACTCCTACAAAAATTAAGCACCCATACCGACCTGGACGAACTCATTGGTCTGGCACCCTTTGCAGACAAGGAGTCCCTTTCTGCCATGGTGGAAAAACTCAGTGAGGACCATGACCTGGACGAGTTGGTGGGGATCGCTCCTTTTGTTACCCGGGCAACCCTGGACAAGTTGGCCCTCAAGGCGGCACGAAACGCATCGGTTGATGAAGTGATTGGAATTGCGGCCTTCCTTAGCAGGGAGACGGTCAACGAAATGGCACGGACCATTTCTGAGTCCGAGTCCATTGAAGAATTGGTTTCCCTGGCCCCCTTCATTGACAAGGACGTGCTCAGTGAGTTGGCCCTCAAGGCTGCCAATGAAGAAGGCTTTTCTGCCCTGACTGGGATTGCGCCCCACCTGGACCGGGAGGTCCTTGAAGAGTTGTTTAAGAAGGCGGCTGGGCTACAGTAAGGCTAGTGTGTTGAACATTATGAAAGGGTGTCCTGCGATTGAATGCGGGACACCCTTTTTGTCTTATGTGGTTTTCGTCTGCTAGCCTTGACGGCGATCGACCTGGACGGGTCTAAGAAGTAGACTTAGTCTTCGTCATGGTCGTCTTGGTTTGTCCCCTTGGGACTACGACGCTTGGGTTTACGGCTATAGGTCTGGATCTCGTCTGCTCCTGGCTGTCGTGGTCGACTGGGCCGTATGGGGCGATCGCCAATAAGCTTTTTCTTAAGCAACCAAAGGATTACACCAAACACCGCCAGTGACACCAAATAAGGCAGGTTGGCAATGAGACCAATGCCCAGGGACCGGAAAAAGTCGCCCAGGGACTTCATGGACTGGCTAAAACCGTCTATTGCCTCTGACCAGAAACCTGTCAGTACGGGCTCCTTGATTTCCTGGACCTCTTGAATCCGCAGGGTCACTGTGGTGTAGGCCACCAGATTGTCCCACTTGTTAATGTCACCTGTATAGCGTTCTCTTTCATATCGAATATCGGAGAGTCTTTGCTCCAGGGCAATGATGTCTTCGATTTTTTCTGCTTTTTCCAGGATGGCTAGGACCCTGTCCTCTTGAACCTTTAAGGCCCTGAGCCGGGCTGCCACGTCCATGTAACGATCGGTTATGTCCTCGCTGGACAGTTCACTGGACGTAATATTGCCCAGTTCTGAAAAGGACTTCACGAAAAACTCATAGTCTGCTTTAGGAATACGAATAACGAAATAGGCTGACCGGTACTGGTCGTCGTCAGGTCTGTCCATTCGCTTGCCGTCCACCTGCATGGTTTCAAAATACCCCTTAAAACCATAGGTGTTCTGCTTAACCGCTTCCACTGACTCGTCAAAGTTCAGGGTGTCCATGTTGAAGTAGGCCCGCTGAATAACCTTCCGCTGGGTTTGAATGCCCCCATAGGTCACTTCCCCAGTGCCTGGGCCTTGGTCCAGTTTGGCTTCTTCCATGGACTCGTCTGCGAATACAGTGTCAAATGACTCCGTCGCCCCGTTAAACTCCTGGGCTTCCGACTTGGTCATTTCGGCCGGTGCGCTGGAACTACAACCAAGCATACCCAGTGCCAATACCAATAGTAGTGTTAGAAATAGCATGGATCTCTTTGTTCTTGCCTTTTTCATGCTTAACACCTCCCTCTAATTGCCATGGTATCATATTCCATTTCCAAGTGGGGGTATTTGGTTGGCTTGTAACCAAAGTGATAATGTCTGAGTACGTCAATGAAAAACGCCAATATGATTACATATTGACGCTTAGAATAGCTTGGTCAATCAGTTATATTGTTCGTTCGTCCAAGTGTACTGTTGCTTTAAACTGTTCAATTGTGAATAATGTATCTCTTCATCAAACTGGAGTCTTCCAACCACGATGCCAGGTGCTATTCCAACTTTCTTGGCAAAACCTTGGACTTCCTTTGACGAAAACTCACTGTGATTAACAAAATACTGGTACTCTTTCAATGGAATCAATGTGTTGCGTGCAAACTCATCTGCTTCAAACTCTTTATCATCCCTCATGTTCGCTTTATCATAGTTGATATAAGCATGCTTTTTATCATGTAGAATAAGATGACCCAACTCATGGAACAAGCTAAACCAAAACTTATCAGCATCTTTACCCCTTATTGAAATTGCAACAACTGCTTTACTGGCGCTTGGCCACATTGTTGCTCCGTGAGTATATGTGCCACTTAAATGAGGTAAAAAAACAAGTGCAACTCCACAGTCTGATAGAATTTCAAAGAGCTCCATTTGAAACTCCTTAGGGCTTTTATTCGAAAGCTCACGAATTCGTGGTATCGAAGATTTTAACTTTCTTTTGTTAAACTGATTTACCTCAATCAATTTCGCATCTTGTGAAGCTTTATGAATCCATGCAGTTAGTGCAAATGGTGATGCCTTGCCTCTATCAACTTTTCTAAAGGACGTTGCAACGTTCTCATAAATATTGGGTATCAATTTCAAACTAGCCACTTCAAAATATTTACGAAGTTCAGCAACCTTATCAAGAGTCTTTCTTCTATCAGGAACCCATCCTTTTTTCGCCATATCGTTGTAGGGGATTTCCTTCGCTATACTAGCTTCTTCATCCATATCCACAAGCTCTTGAATTCTTGCCAAATCTTCCCTATATAACGCTTCTAAGTTATTCCAATACTTTGCTGGTATTCCAAGTACACTTTCAAGCTTCAACGCAGTAGTTTGACTTAGTGGGGCTTTTCCATTGAGTAACCAGCTAATGTGCCTCTGAGATTGCCCCATTCTTCTTGCAAACTCGATCTGTGTCATTTCCTTATACTCAAGCTGTTCCTTGATAGTTTCTCCTGGTGGAATTGCTAGTATTCCATTCTTAGTTTCCATGATAATCCACCACCTCCACACGCTTTACAACTTTAACCCCTGTAACTTCCATTTTAGAATCTAACACCGGTTCAACAATAAGTCTATAAGGCTGAGACAACTCAAGTGCGTACTCACCTTTTCTATCTCCATGCAGTTGATGGCATCCACCAATATGATAAGCAACCATCTCCTCTAAGGAGTCAGCTGCTCTTAGTTCCTGAACTCTTTGGTGAAGCTTTCTAGCACCCTTATCCCCATATGCTCGTGTAGCCTTTCTTATATCATTACACTCTTTTTCGAGCTTTCTTGTTTTGTATTCTAACTGCAAGCAAACCCTCCCAAAATCATTTACCTATTTGGTAAACGAATTTATACTTCATTATATTAGTACCCATTCTTTCAGTCAATAATAGTAATAGTATTGAAACAAACAAATAATTACCACTACTATCATAATATCACAGTAGATGCTTACAACTCCAATGTAGAGGATCTACTTATAGTTATGATGCTAACTTACTTAAACCTTTCTTTAGACCACCCACTGTAACCTACCAGCAACGACCACCGGCCCCAGCCTATGGTATAATTCAAGAAAACTACGGGACGGAGCAGGCTATGGAATTACTACGGTTAACCCCCTCTACATACAAGCAATACTACAAGTTTTATAAGGACTTCTACCACAGGCACCCCATGAAAAAGGACAACATGGTCTATTTTTTGAAGACCATCCTCAATGGCAAGAGTGCCATTTCTAAGCGGTTAAGGCTTCAGCCCCTCTTGGTTAAAGACCAGGGGCAAATCATTATGGGGACCCTCCTGGCCCAAGTGGCCGACATGGCAGACGTCCTCCAGCTGAGTTTCTTTGAGGCAACCACCAATAGCCCTGGTGCCTTTGCCCTCATTGAAACAGAGGCCCAGCGCCTGGCCTTGGAATGGGGAGCCAGCCAACTTTCCGGGTCTCTTAACATCCATGTTAACTACGGCCTGGGCTTCCTCAAGTCCCACCACGGGGAGGAAGCCAGCTTTGGTATGAACTACAACCCGGCCTTTTACAACGACCTTTTTACAGATGCAGGTTTTACAACCATTGATTTGGTCACCTACAAAACAGACATGACCCTATTTGACCTGCCCCTGAGCGACCGCCTTAAGGCTAGGATCGATCGGCAGTATAGCGTTCGAAACTGTAGCTTTAAGGACTTTAAACAGGACATTGGCATTTATACAGACCTCAACAACAATGCCTTCACCGACCACCTTTTCTACTTTCAAAGGTCTTTTGATGAGGACTATGAACTCTACAAGCCCTTTAAGCTCCTCCTCAAAGAAGAAAACCTCCTGATCGTGGAAAAAAAAGGCCAACCCGTGGGCTTCATGCTCTGGTACCCTGACTACTGTCAACTGACAGGACCCGGCAAGGGCATCGGCCCCAGGGCTCTCTTTGACTATAAGGTCCTGGGCAAGACCCCCTCTACCTTTAAGATCGTGGAAATGGGTGTGGTTGCGTCCGAACAGAGAAATGGAGCTATACTGGCCCTCTTCATGGCCCTCCAGGATCGAGTTGGTGATACGTATACCACCTGCGAGTCCTCTTGGATTCTGGCAGCCAATGCCCCCTCGTCCAACTTTGGCCTCAAGTGGTCCCAGGGGCCTTATAAAGCCTATGCGGCCTACACCAAAGAGGTGGCCCATGGCTAAGATGATCCAAACCACCTTCCAGACCCACACAAAGATTGATGACTTCCCCTTTGAACATGTTTACAAAAAGGAGCTGGGCCTCCTGGAAGACCTCAACCCCTGTCAGCAAACCTACTACGGCACCAAGGACGCCTTTGTCCTTCGGTATCGACAAAAACTCAACCTTTTTAACTTCATTAATGGACTGAGCCTCCGCAAGGAGGTTTCCATCGTAGGTATGCCCCTGTCCATGGCCATGGCCGGCTATGAAGGCCCGCCGGTTCAGGTGGCTGATATTATTGAGAGCCTACCAGGCCTCACCCTGGTTCTAAATGCAAGGGACGATTTACCCTTTTCCAAGGCCCATACCTTGTCCTGCTATGATTTTGTAAATCGGTTTACAAGCTTTGATGACTACTTGAATGCCCTGCGGTCACCCTACCGCTACCGGATTAAAAAAGCCATTAAAAAGGGGAGCCAGGTCCTTGTTCGACCCCTAAGGGCAGAGGCCTTTTCTGACGCCCACTATACCCTCTACAAGACTGTCTACGACCGGTCTGAGGACAAGTTGGAATGCTTATCAAAGGCCTTTTTTCAGACCTTTCCCGGTGACCTCTATGAGTTTGTTGACAAGGAAAGTGGCAAAGTCCTTGCCTTTGTTCAGGTCCAGGAGATTGAGAAGCCCACAGTCCAGCCCAAGATGGAAAGCATCAGCACCCCAGCACACGGGGCGATAGCAGACCAGAAAAAGGGCTCGAAGGACCTTATTTTTCTATTTGGTGGCTTCGACCCGGACTACCAGCGGAGTCACGATATTTACTGGAACATGCTCTTGACCCTGGTCAAAATAGGCATAGACCGGGGTGTGGACCGGATTCAAATGGGCCAAACGGCGGGAGACACCAAGCTGAAACTGGGTTGCGAAGAGGTCCCTAAATACCTCTATGTCCACCATGGGAACCCGCTGATTCAAGGACTGGTGGCAAGACTCTTGCCCCTCCTGTCCTACAAGCCCTTTAGCCAAGACTTTCACCCCTGGAGGCAGCCATGATCCACTTGACCAAGGTTCGAGCCAAAACACCTTTTGCCTTTGTTGACCCCATTCGGGTGGAACCCTTGGAACTGGAATATATCCAGGGGGCTCTGGAGGCAATCGGTCATGAGTCGATCATCCACGACCCCTTGTTTGACAAGGCCATCAGGAAAAATCCTCTGGCTCCATATAAAAATGGTGACGTGGTCATTCTTAACGGCTACAACACGGCTAGGGATGACATGATCAAACTCAGCCACCGGATCAAGGCCCGCTACCCAAACACCATTCTTATTGGGTCTGGGGTAGACGTCCAGCGTAACCACGACCTCTATAGGGATGGCAGTTTTGACTATCTGGTCACTAGCCACTGCCTATCAAGCCTCCAACAACTGATACAAACTTGGTCAGCTGACACGCCCGGCGTGGGTTCTAAGAAACAGAATGGCCAATGGCACTTTACACCCTGGTCTCCTTTACTACAAGCAGAGGCTATCCAGGCCACCAGAAGCTATTTCAAGACCATACAAGAACAAACCACCTACGTCCACTACAAAAACGTGGCCCTCATAAAAGGTGCCCATTCCTGTCCCTACCCCTGTGCCTTTTGCTACTGCAAGACCCTCAACCAGGGCCACCACGTCATGGCTGACTATAGGGCTATCTTTGAGGAAATGAGACAAGTCAAAGCTGACTACTACTGGATCGTGGATGACGTCTTTGTCTATGACCAAGTCAGCCTAAATGCCTTTTTAGAGGCCTTCAAAGAAGACGAGGCAAAACGAAATGAGGGCAATAGGACTGGCCCACCCAAGCTCATTGTCTACCTGCGGGCAGACTTTATCGCAAACAACTTAGGGGCCCTCCACCGACTGAAGGACTCTGGAGTGGTGGAAGTCATCATCGGTTTTGAGTCCATTAAGAGCGACAAACTCAACACCTACCAAAAGGGCTACGGCGACCAGACCACCCACAAGGCCATAGAAAACCTCCATAGGGTTGACTTGGCCTACACAGGTCTCTTCATGGTCCACCCTGACGACTATTGGGCAGACTTCAAGGCCCTGATGGCCTTTATACGGCAAGTGGACATGAAGCAGTATACCTTCAGCATTTACACGCCCCTCAGGGGGACAGCCCTTTACGAAGAGGAAGCCCACCAGATTGTGGACCACCGGTCTGCCTCCTACGACTTCCTCCATGCAGTCCTCCCTCCCCGGATGGGCCGACTGCCCTTTACCCTGGCCTTTGCTGCCCTCCACCTCTTCCAGGTTTGCCATAGCCAATCTGCAAGACAGGTGCTGGCAATGACCCTTCTTCGACGACTAAGAGGTGAATCATGAGTAGCAAGCAAGTTTGGGATTTCTGGGCCCCCCGTTACCATAAACTTTGGGTACAGAAGACATCCCTTGGGCCTACGAGAAAGGCCATCATAGACAAGTTCAAAATCCATTCTTCTGCCAAGTTAGAAGGGAAAACCTGCCTGGATATGGGCTGTGGGGTTGGTGAACTCATAGAAGGCCTCCACCAGGTAGACAAGACCCTGGCCTTCACCGGGGTGGACTATTCCCCTGGCATGGTGGAAATCGCAAAAAAGAGGTCTATTCCAGCCCAGTGGCACTGTGAAGACGTCCATACCTATCAACCAGGCCAGCAATTCGACTTTCTAGTCAACACCCACAGCTTTCCCTACTACGCCGACCAGGCGGGTGTGATTGAACGGTTTCAGGGAATGACAGTGGCTGGCGGGCGCATCTACATGGCCTTTGCCAGCGTCAACAGCCTCTATGACAAGGTCTGTATGGCCCTGGTCAAACTGACGACTGGCACAGCTAAATACCCGTCTGTAAACCAGTTTACAGATATGGTGGACGGTAAATTAAGAGTCCTTTCCACCACCTTGATTAAGGAGAAATGGTACATGCCTAGCATTGTCCTCTTTGAGTTGGAGCCCATTCATGAATAACATTCTTCTGGTACGCCCCCGGCCCCACAAGGAGACCATTGGCCTCCAGCACGTCATGATCTGCGAGCCTCTGGAGCTGGAATACCTGGTGGCCAACCTGCCTCAGGACCTAAAGTCCAATTTTAAACTCACCATTGTGGACTGCATCGTCGACCCAGTGCCCCTGGAAAAACACGTGGAAAAGATGCGGCCCACCGCCGTTGTTTTCACAGGCTACAATACCCACGTCAACGTCATTCGGTCGTCTTGCCAGTGGATCAAGGCCTTTGACGAGACCATTGTCACCGCAGTGGGCGGGGTCCATGTGGAGGTGGTCGAGGAGGACTTTATATGTCCCGAAATCGACCTGCGCTTTAGCAAAAACGGCATTGACGCCTTTAATTATATGGTAAAGTCCCTGGACCAAACCCAGTCCATTGCTGGTGTTCAGAACTGGATAGACGGCCAGGTCAAACGGGGAGACTTTCCCTACAAACACCCTGACCGGTTGGCCGTGGCCAAGTACAGAAGCCAGTACTACTACATGTTCCATAACCCCTGCGCCCTTGTGAAGACCTCCTATGGCTGTCCCTTTTCCTGCTCCTTTTGCTTTTGCAAGGAGATCACCGGAGGCCAGTATTTCACCAGGGACTTAGAAGACGTCATGGAAGAACTGGCGGCCATTCCCGAACGGGAGATTTACATTGTAGACGACGACTTTCTCTTTTCTCGGGACCGGATTGAGCGTTTTATCCGCTTGTTAAAGGAGAGGGGTCTAGACAAGCAGTTTCTGGTCTACGGCCGGGCAGACTTCATTGCAAAGAACCCGGACCTCATGGCTGACTTTAAGGCCGTGGGCCTCCACGCTGTCATTGTTGGTCTGGAATCGGTTCGAGAAGCCGACCTGGTTTCCTACAACAAGCGGACGGACATTGCCATAAACGAAAAGGCCCTGGCCATATTGAAGGACCTGGACATAGAATGTTACGGAACCCTGATTATTCCCCTGGACTTTACTCCCCAGGACTTTGGCAACCTCAAAAGGTGGTTGCGGAAAATGGCCCTGACCTTTGTCAACCTCCAGCCCCTGACCCCCCTCAAGGGGACTGCCATTTACGCGGACTACGAGGACGCCTTCATAGAAGACCCTGACAAGTTCGAACGGTGGGACATGGCCCACGTGGTCCTGGAACCCATCCATATGTCCAAGCGCCAGTTTTATATCCGCCTCCTCCGCCTCTACTATGACATTGTCATGCAGCCGAGGAACGTGGTCCGCCTGCTGAAAAAGTATGGCCTTAAGGAAAACTGGAAGCTCTTTTGGGGCAGTAACCGGGTGGCAGGCCAATACCTCATGAAAATACTGAAAGGATAAGGCATGAAGAAGATCCTACTCATACAGCCCAGTCCCTACGACAAACATAGACAACCCATAAAGAAAAAGCGGCTCTACTTTGTGGGCCTGGCCATGCCCCTTCTAGCAGCCATGGTTCCCGACCACTGGACCCCTGAGGTCTGCATTGAAACCATTGAGGACGTGCCCTTTGACACGGACGCAGAACTCATAGCCATTTCCACCATGGGCCACGGGGTCCTTCGGTCCATAGACATTGCCCTGGAGTTTAAACGACGGGGCAAGACCGTCCTCCTGGGCGGCTACATGGCCTCCCTCATGGCGAAGGAAGCGACTCAATACTGTGACGCTGTGATTATTGGGGACGCAGAAGGTGTCTGGGACCAGGTCTTTGCAGACTACGAAGCAGGCCAGCTCCAACCCATCTACCAAAAGACCATTGAAAGTCTGTCTACGCCCCTGCCCCGCTTTGACCTCATTGTGGACAAGAACATCGGCGACTTCCTGCCCGTTCAGGCTGGCAGGGGCTGTCCCAACGTCTGCTCCTTTTGCTCTGTTGCCTGCCTCTATCATGGCCGGTATGTGCGCAAATCCATTGAAGAGGTTCGACGGGACATCCAGCAGGTCAAGGACCTGGGCTTTAACAAGTTCACCCTCCTGGACGACAACATCCATGGAGACCGGGACTACCTCCTGGACCTCCTGGCCATGATCAAGACCTTCAAGATGCAGTGGATGAGCCAGTGCGACATAAAAATCGGTGAGGACCTAGAGCTCTTAAAGGCCCTCAAGGACAGTGGTTGCTATGCCCTGAGCTTTGGCCTGGAGAGCATATCTAAGGAGTCACTTCAACAAATGGACAAGGCCTGGGCTAGACCTGAAGAGTATACCCGCCTGATTAACAACATTGTGTCTGCGGGCATTGACGTCTCTACGGAAATGGTCCTGGGCGGTGAAGGGGACACCCTGGACTCCATAAGAGCAACCAAGGATTTTATAGAAGACAACAAAATCTGTGTCCCCCGTTTTTACATATTGACTCCCATTCCAGGAACCAAGTTCTTTGAGCAAATGCAGGCCCAGGGCCGCATGGTCTCTGACGATATTTATTCCTTTGATGGGGCCAAGGCAGAGCACTACCCCAAGCATATGACCCCCGACCAGCTGACCCAGGCCTACTGGGACCTCTACAGGGACCTTTATAGCTACCGGTCCATATGCAAACGAACCCTTTTTAGACGGGACTTTTTTAAGCGGCCCATCAACTACTTGTTTTACACGGTGGTCAACCTCTTCTACCGCCACCACATCCACCGGGGCATTACCCCCAATATCTTTTAGAAAGTGACGAGAGAGGAACCCTTATGAACGTTTTACTCATACGCCCGCCCCGAATAAAACAAGCCATTACCCTCAGTGACTTCATGTACTCGGAGCCCCTGGGCCTGGAAATGGCATATGGGGTCATAAAGAATGACCACAGGGTCGAAATATTTGACATGATGGCCGAGGACACCCCTCTGGCCGACAAGCTGGCGGCCTTCCAGCCGGACTGCATTGCCATAACCAGTCTCTGCATAGACGTCCACGCTGTTCATGACATCGCCAGGCAGACCAAGGCCTATTCATCATCTATTTTCACCTTGGTTGGGGGCACCCAGGCCTACCTCAACCCGGAGGGCTTTATGGACCCTGCCGTGGATGGAATTTTCCACTACACTACCCGGGACAACCTCCTGGCCTTCTATGGAGCAAAACCAGGTTCAAAGGACATTCCAGGCGTCCTCCTACGGTCAAGGGACTACGCCAAGGGAGAGGTCAAGGGGAGAAATGAGTACATCCTACCCGACCGAAAGAGCACGTCCAAATACAGGGACCAGTACTCCTACTTTGGCTACAAGCCTGCAGCCATCATGCAGATTTCCCAAGGATGCGCCAAGGCCTGTCGCTTCTGCCTCCGCTGGCGACTGGAAGGCTTTGACGAAGTCGACTTTGACAGGGACCTGGTTAGGGCAGACCTGGCGCAAATTGAAGAAGAGACCATCATGCTCTATGACAATGACATTCTAGGGTCCACCGCCCGGATTGACCATTTCATGGACCTGGTGGAGGACATGGGTCTGAAAAAAAACTTCATTGCCTATGCCTCCGTGGAGGGCGTCCTGGCCAACAAGGACCAAGTTAAACGCTTTCAGTCTCTAGGCCTCAAGGCTTTATTGGTAGGCTACGAAAGCTTCAGCGACCGTGACATGGCCTATTACACAAAAAAAGCCACCACCTCGGATAACCAGGTGGCAGCTGCATTCTTACGGAACCTAGGCATTGACGTTTGGGCCTCCTTTATGGCCCACCCCGACTGGTCCAGGCAGGACTTCAAGGCCTTCCGCCGGGCGGTCAAGGCCCTGTCCCCACAGATTTCCTCGGTGAGTCCCCTAACCCCATTTCCTAACCTTCCTCTATATCGGGAGTATAAGGATCGGCTCCTCTATGGCCCCGACGACTTTGAAAAGTGGAGCTTTGGCCAGGTGATGATTGAGCCTTCTCAAATGTCCCTGCGGATGTACTATTTTGAAATGTTGAAGACCAACCTTTACATTAACCTCATGATGAACAAAACAACGGAAATGCTCCACCGGTATGGGTTTAAGACCTTGACCCGGTTGACGGTGGGGTCTTCTAAGGCTTTTGTGAAGTATGTGCGGTTGATGTTGGAGGCTTAGAAAAACCCCCAGTTTAATTTCTCCAACTGGGGGTTCATTGCTTTATTAAGTCTCAGCTTTAAATTTTTCGTTCTCTAAAAAAGCACTTATTTCATCAATTACTGATTCTAAGTAGGTGAACGTTCTTTCACAATACACGTCTAATTGTTGAACAGTTAGGTCACGACCAACTTCCTCAAACGATTTTTCTCCATGAGCTAGTTCATTGCGCCATTTCTTGATGCTCCTTAACTCTGATGCGGCATTTGAAATTTCCATGCCATATTTTGAAAGAACTGACTTGATTTCTCTCGAATCTAGGTTCCCACTGTACAATGGATACATGTCTGATAGACTCTTGTAAGATACGTCGAAGACTAAATTCCCCTTTATATGTCCAATGAACTCCATGATATGATCGAACGATTTATGAACATCATTCTTTTTTTCTATTGAATAGTTATAATAAACAACAAGCATTTTCTTCAGGTCAGAATTTAGTTCGTCAAATTTAACATTTCGTGCTTTCATTACATCATGAATCCGAGTCAAACTCATCGTGATTGTTGATTCAACTAAGTTGTACAACATGATAACCAGACCAGCTTTGACACTCGTTCGCAAAGTGGTTGCATTAACTTGCATGTCTTCTCCATCACTCTGAGTAATTATAATGGACCCCAAAGTCAAGACAAAATATTCTCTTGCTTAAGTTAGTCCT
>CAYFHQ010000013.1:0-48764 GCA_964342805.1 uncultured Peptostreptococcaceae bacterium
TAGGCGTTACCCTGCAATAGGTCAGAGCGGGACTGAAGGTAGGTTTTTAGGTCTTCCAGGGGCATGTTTCTCTGGTACCCCTTAAAAATTTGAAAGGGGGTGAGGGCGCAGATCATATACTGGTAGCCCTCGGTTTCCACATGGTTGACAAGGTCTTGCTCATGGGGCGGCAGTAAAATGGGGTTTAGTTCCCTGTGCCCTGTTCTTTTCGCAATTTCATGGGCGATCAAGCCTGTATCCACGTAGAAGTCCGCCCCCACTTGAAGGATGGGGGCGCGTTTGGACAGACTGTCCACAAGGGAAGCTTGTAGGGAGCGGCCGTTGGGGTTAGAGGCCATGGCAACCGACTGCCAAGGGTGCCTTGTGTAAGCCAGAAGGGCTCTTATTTTCTCGCTGTAGGAGGAATGCTGTGTGTGGTGCAGTATGAGCGCGTGTTTTGTGTCCATGGGAACTCCTTAAACTGTTGCGGGTACTGATTAGATATCAACACCGATGACCATTTTTAGTAGGAAGCCGATGAAGAAGGAAATGCCAGCCACTCCGAGGGAAATGCCGGCCATTTCAAGAAAACGGCTGGTGAAGGGGTGGTCGTTGGTAATAGAGGAGTAAAAGGTAAAGGCGATGATAATGAAGACGCCAATCAAGAGGGACAAGCCCAGGCTTACAAAGGGATTGGACAAGACCAGGTAGGGGGCGATCAGGAAAACAACTGTGAGGACATAGGCTAAACCCGTATATATGGAAGATTTAATGGCGTCCTTGCCTCCCTCTTGCCGTGTGGAGAGATACTCGCTGGCTGCCATGGATAGAGTAGCACTCAGACCAGTAATGAGGCCGGTTACAGCAATTAATTGGTTGTTTTGAAAGGCAAAGGTGAAACCAGCCAGGGCACCTGTAAGTTCCACTAGGGCGTCATTCATACCTAAGACGATAGACCCCATGTACTCCAGTCGTTCTTCATCAATATCTTTGATAAGGATGGACTCGGCAGACTCCTCTTCCTCCAGGAGGTCGCCGATGGGCGAGGTTTGTAGATCATAGTGGTGGAGGTCAGCCAGGGCATATAGTTTGGCTACATTCCTATTTTCAATTTTTTCTAAGAACTTCACGGTGAAGGTTATCCCCAAGAGGGTGGATAGGAAGTTCCAGACCCATATGAGGAAGAGTTGGGGCTTGAGGTCGTGGCCGGTGAAACTCTTGATCTTTTCATAGTGGCTGTGTTCACTATTGGCGAAGGTGTGGAGGACTTTGCGGTTGCCGGGGTCCTTTTCTTTTTTTGCCATCCTGCGGAAGAGTTCGTATTCATTGAGTTCGTGTTGTTGAGCAGCCAGTAGAAGGGGAAGGACGCTTGCCTTTAGGGTTTCCATTGCATGTTCCATGGGGGACCTCACTTTCCTTGGTGGGAGGGGGATGGGTTGGAGGACGTTGTCCAATCGATGATTTGGAGCAGTTCATAGAGGTCATCAATGTCTTCGTGGGGTAAGTTAAGCTGAAGTTTTTTGTGGAAAAGGGTAACGCTGGCCAGGGCCTTATGACCCTCGTGGGTCAAGTGGACATGAACAACCCTTTGGTCGGTGGCCGACCGGACTTTCTCCACGTAGCCCTTGTCCATGAGCTTGTTAAGGGTTCTCGATATGTTTGGCATGTCGTCCACCATGGCGTCTTTGACTTCTCCTACTGTGAGTCGATCGTCAGGGGCAGAATGGAGGGCGGACAGGATGTTCAGTTGGGTTAAGTTGAGTGTAGAGGATTTCAGTTCTCGGTTGATAAATCCCTTGAATTCTTGAGCAATACAGGTAATGAGTCCAAGTACCTTAAACTCCTTGGACATGGCCGAGCCGGTAATCACTTTTTTGTTTGCCACGGCAACCTCCTTACAAGTATACTTCTGGTTCCCGGCGGGGTTGTCGGGGCTCAACGCGGTCGTCAACTGCCTTTTGAATTTTAGGATTATCCAGTGAAATTGCTTTTACAGGACAGACATTGGCACAGCCATAACAGCCCATGCATAAATCTCTGTTAAAGGTCTTGGTGTCAATGTTGATGGCCCCAATCGGGCAGTGGCGTTCGCATTTTCTACATTCAATACAGGCGTCAGATATGGCCAGTTGATTTAGGGACTTGGGTATAGTGGCCCCCACGCCTGGCATAAGGGAGAGTGCTGCGCACTTTGGCAGGCTAGAAGGTTCGTGGGTGGGCCAGTCCATCTTCAACTTGTGGTGAAAACTGGTGTCTTGATTGATATACACCTTGGTATAAATGTCTTTGCCAAACTGGGTCTGAATGGCTTGTCCTTTGCGTCTGGTCTACCAGTGGCAATGCGAGGTTCATGGCTGTGCTGGCCGATAAAAGCACCTGCAGCTACCAGTTGAAAGCCCCTTTTCTTGAGGTGTTTTTGCATTTCAACCAGTCCTTTGCCGTAATAACCATTGCCATACATGACCACGGGAACAACTGGTGTGTTGTCACCATGTAAGTGGTCAAAAATCTCCTTCATGGGGCCAAAGAGACGGGACATGGTCATGGTTCCGATGATCACCAAGTCGTCTGAGGTGAAGTGAAGGTCCTTAGACCGATTTTCTGGTCGTAACATGTCGTGGTCTATGATCGTCACCTTGTCCATGGCACCGGCTATGGTCTGAACCGTCTTTTTGGTTGTTCCCCCTGGGCTAAAGTGAATGATGTGTACGCTTTTCATGGTTTCTCCTCTCAGTTTAAAAGTAGCCGTTTAGGATGTAGAGATCACCACCGTGATCGCATGTGTACTGCCTGTAATTCCGATAGTGGTACTGCAATACGATGATGATGTCTCCAGCCTAAACGACTGCCTGGCTGGATTTGCCTCGTTTTATTTTTTGACTTTGCCGATGGCTACACAAATGGGGTAGCAGCACTTGCCGCCAGTTGGTGCACAAAAGGCACACCACCACTTTGTAGCGGGTAGGTAGGCTGCTTTTAGATTGACGCATTTTGCAGGAAGTTTTCTGTGGGCATTTGCCATGGGAGTCCTCTTTTTCGTCCTTGGATTTAATATCCGTGGAATATATTGTGGTGTGGAGATCTTGTTGATGGATTCAGTATACCCCCATAACTATATGAGTGTCAAGGATAAATAATCCTAGGAATGTAAAATACGAGTACTATAAAACCCTATATAAGAAGAGAAAAATACGTCCTTGACCAAATACATTCCGTGGAAAATAATTACTTGACATAAATTTGTGTTTGCCATATATTGAACTTAACATCCGCGGAATATAAATTCCGTAATGCCAATCATTTTTGAGTTTTATGACGTAAAAAAAGAATCGTTTTATACATTGATAAATGAAAGAGGTTAACCATGAATCCATCCGATATCATTCTCCACCACACCCCTCGTTCAGCCTATGCAGAAAAAATTCGCCTTATGCTAGACACGGTAAGTGCGGATTGGAAGCAGGTGAAGGCGCCTGTTCATACCAACAAAAGGGTTTTTCAGAGACGATTGGTCGAAGGTTACAGTAGACGAATTCCCCTATTACAGATCGGGGCCGATGTCTTCTGTGATACAGACGTGATCACCCATGAGTTAGCGACTGTTTTGCAAGTAGAGGCCTATAGCAAAGAAAACTTGACTGAAGAGGGTCGTCAATTTGTGATCGACGCAGAAAGCAAGTACTTTGCGGCCTTTCTGGGCTCGCTTCCACCCGCTGATATCATGAAGAGTTATTTTAAGGACTACCCCCTCAAGGACTTCTATGGTTTTGTTATGGGACGGGTACAGAGTTTTAAGGGTAGGAAATTGGAAACCATCCCCCATGACCAGGCGGTTAAGCTAAGGGACCTGTATTTGGATGACGCTGAAAATAGGCTTAAAAAAAGCCCCTACCTATTCAGTTCAGAAGCTCCAACCCTAGCTGATTTTTCCTTCTACCATCTCTTGTGGTATCAATTTCTTAACAATAACCCAACTGATTTTACCAAGCGACCTAACCTGGAAAATTGGTATAAGAAACTCACTTCCAAGCGGAAGGGGGAGCCACAAGCTTATACACCGGAGCAGGTGGCAGGCATGGTAAAGAAGATCCAGCCCCGTCCGGTTCCAGAGTCCATGAAACAATCGAGTCGCATTGGACAAACCCTGACCCTTCAACCCAGCGATGACGCAGGCCCTGCAACCCTACCAACCACAGGTGTGATTGTTGGGGAGGACGATTACAAGATCATCCTCAAGCGAGAGGACCCAGAAATGGGCACCATCCATGTTCACTATCCCAAGTGCGCCCTTGGCGCATGTTTGTAGGTACCTGGCAGGGGAGACTTGCCCTCTAGCCCTGTCTTTCATATACCGAAAATGAACCCATGTAAGACGCAAAACCCCTAGGGATCTCTCCCTAGGGGTTTTGTCATTTTAGTTTGTCACAATCACACTGGAACATCTGTGACTCAGGCTACTTCTTCTGGTTGTCATCAATCTCAATTAGGAGTTCGTACAAGAGCTGCATTCGCTCGTCGGACAGGGGCAGGTCTACGCCGTCATTGTTGGCATCGGCGTCATCGTGGGCCTGGCGACCGGCGTCCGTAATGGTGATATAGACCACACGCTGGTCCTCCACACTTCGTTCCTTCACAATGTGTCCATGCTCCATGAGTTTGTTGAGGGACCGTGAAATATTGGGGCTCTCGTCCAGCATGGTTGCCTTGATCTGGTTGACCGTTAGGGTTCCTGTTGGAGACTTGGACAGGGCATGGAGGATCATGACCTGGGTCATGGAGAGACCTAAGGGCTTGACGTTTTTGTCCAGAATGGCGCTGTATTCCTGTGCGGTACAGAGGAGTAGGCCCATGACTTTATGTTTTAATTCCTGGTTGGAATGGATAATCAAATGTTTGTTTGCCATAATTGGTCTCCTTTCTATGGTTGTCTTACCCCAATCCTATACTAATTTCGTCTGCCTTGTCAATTAGTGTCATGACATTGATTGTAGGGGACACCCTTTTGTGTATGGGCCATTCCGTAGTATAATAAGGATAGGGTTTGGGTAGTGAAAGAAAGGACGATCCAATGAAGAAATGGATGACACTCTTGTGCATAGGACTCCTTGTGGCGGGCACCATGACCTATGCAGAGCCAGTGAAAGAAAAGGACGTGTCCAAAGACAAGTCTGACCAAGTGGCCATCTGGCAGGCCAAGGCAGAGGCCATGGGCATGACCCTGGAAGAACTAAAAATGGCCACTATTGAAAAGTATGAAGCCATGGCTGCCGCAAAGGGTATGACCTTGGAGGAACTAAAGAAGCATATGGCCGAAAAGGAAAAGGCCTTTTATGCCAAGGCCAAGGAACTGGGGATCAGCCCCCAGGAACTAAAGGCTCAAATGCTTAAAAAACAAAAAGACCCCGAGTATAAAAAATAGAGCACAACATCTTGTCTCAGACAGTCGACCCAGTCGACGAGTTTGAAGCCACAGATCAACCATAACACCCACGTCAACCACGTGGGTGTTTTTTTCATGGATTTGATTGTATGAAGCCAGTGGGGGTACATAGTCAATAAGATTGACAACTTCTGTCGGTAGCTTTACACTATAAATAACCGACAAAGGTTGTCGGGACACTCAGACCTATACCAGTCTAGCTTGTGCGGATGTATAAGGAGGCCGTGACCATGCCCCAGATCAATCCCCAAACCAAGCCCAGAAAACCCTTTAACACCAACCTCATGCTCCTGCTCTTGGGCCGCATTGTCTCCGACATTGGGTCCTCGGTTATCATGCTCATTATGCCCCTTTACATTTTGGATATCGGCGGTTCTGCTTCAACAATTGGTCTTTTTTCCTTCTTGGCCATGGCCCCTATCCTCCTCATGTTTCCCTTTGGGGGTGTAATAGGGGACCGGCTCAACCGGAAGACCATCATGGTCTCTGCAGACCTGGCCAGTGCGGGTGTTGTTTTTATCATGGCCGCCCTGTCGGCCATGGGCCTTTTATATCTCCCCTTGCTTCTAGCCCTCCAAGTTTTGGTGTCCACCTTTTTTGGTTTCTTTGACCCTGCCTCAAAAGGCATGGTCCCCAAGCTGGTTGACAAGGAAGACCTGAAAAAAACCAACTCAAAAATTGCCACAGCTAGAATTTTATCCGGTGTGGTCGCCCCCTTGGTGGCCGTCGGCCTTTATATTCGATTTGGCATTACCCTGCTCTTTTTACTCAATGCCATCTCCTTTTTATTCTCTGGAATCAGTGAGTCCTTTATCCAATACCACCACGAGCCCCAAGAGGGGAGCCTGGACGCCATGTCCATTCTCACTGACCTTAGGGGTGGGTTTACCTTCATTATGAACAACAGCTTGATCAGACGGCTGTGTCTCTACTTCTTTGCCATCTTCGCCATGATCCAGCCAATCTTCGCCCTGATCCTACCCTTGGTCTACCGGACCCAGCTCAGCTACCCAGACCAGAATTATGGCTACCTCCAAGTGAGTCTCTTTGTAGGTGCCTTGGTGGGGAGTATGCTGGTCAACTTCTTTGGTGACGAGAACAATCTCCTACGGCCCCTAAAAGGAGGCATCGTAGCCATGACCACGGTGGTCTCGCTCTTTGCCCTCGTCATTCTCCCGCAAATCATATCCGCCCTGGGCAAGGGGAGCCCGGCCTATTATCTCTTGTTCACCAGCGTCCTCTTTTTCTTGTACATGGGTTTTATGTTTATCATCATCCCCATGCAAACCATCATACAAACTACAACACCGGACGCCTATATGTCCCGGGTTTTTTCCATCGTAGGCCTCATTATGAAGGGGGGCATGCCCCTGGGGGCCTTGCTCTATGGAGGTATTCTGGACCGATATCCACTCCACTGGGTGACCCTGGTTACTGCGGCAATCATTATTGGCGTTTCAGTTTATTTCCTAAGATCCATTCGTCACGTCAGCCTGGACACAGGCCATTAAGGAGGAAACTATGATTCTTCACTTTTCCACCGATGAAAAACCTTGGCTCAACCAAGTGGGGGGCAAGGCTAAAGCCCTCATAGAAATGACGGAAAAAGGCTTTCATGTTCCTGCGGGTTTTGTGCTGGACGTAGCCTACTTTGACCCTTGGCTGGTGGACTTAAAATCCAGTCAAGCTTGGCATGATTTTCTGGACCAGCCAAATCCAGAAACCTGCCAGGCCCTACAAATGAAAGCGTCCACCTTTAGTCTGACCAGTGATCAAGAAGTGGCTCTTCAAGGGGCACTTAAGGAACTCAATACGGCCAATGGCCTGGCTGTTCGGTCTTCTTCACCAGACGAAGACCTGACCTCTGCCAGTTTTGCTGGGGGATATGAAACCAGCCTTGGCGTGACCATTGACCAGTTGGAGCTGGCCATTAAAAAGTCCTTTGGGTCCATGCTGGACTACCGGGTTGTTTCCTATAAACAAGCCCATAACCTGCCCATTAACGACCCAAGGATCGCAGTCATTGTCCAAGAACAAGTCCATGCAGACGTCAGTGGGGTGGCATTTTCCGCTAACCCTCAAAACAAAAATTTAGAAGAAGTCATGGTCAATGCCAGCTTTGGTCTGGGAGAGTCCATTGTATCTGGCCATGTAACCCCGGACATTTATACCGTGGCCCACCAGAAAATCACCAGTAGGTCCATCGCCCATAAAGACCACCTATTACAAGTCAAACTGGGTTCCTATATGGAACAAGTCCCCGTCCGCCAGCCAGACGCACCATGTCTAAAGGACGACCAAGTCCTGGCCCTCCATACCCTGGCCAAGGCTGTGGAAGCGGCATACGGCTATCCTGTGGACATTGAATGGGCCATGGAAAGTGGCCAGCTCTACTTGTTACAAGCCAGGCCTATCACCTCTGACCTGACCCAGTGGACCTGGCACCATGGGAAAATGACCAAACGTACTATCCTGGTCCGGGGGAGCATTGTGGAGCTCATGCCTGACCCCCTAACGCCCTTGTACGCGGACTATACTAAAAAATATGTGGCCCAGACCATGGGGGAAATGATCAAAGAAATGGTGGGCGACGGGTCCATGCTCGAGGCCATGACCTTTCCGACCATTAATGGCTATGCCTACTACAAAATGGACATGTCCATGGGCTTTGTACTGTCCTATATGAAGCACATCCGCAAGTTACTTAAAGCCTTCAGGGACCATCCGGCCTTTGTGGAAGAGGAACGCTACCCAGCCCTCCAGGCCAAGGTGGACCAGCTGAAAGAAAAAGTTCTCGGCCAAATGGGCAGCGGCGAATTATACCGGATCACCCATGAACTCACCCATGATATCTGCCGATACTATACCTATTGCCAGATGTATCTGGCCCAGGCCTACAGCAATGAAGGCCTCTTCATGCGCTACTACAACCGAAAACTCAAGAAAAAGGTCGGCCAGCCCTACCACCTGCTCCTCCTGGGAGACGACACGGTGCCAATTTTAGCTGACAAGGCCCTCTACCTCTTGGCCCAAACCATTGGGCAAGATGCGGCCCTCCGCAAGGAAGTTTTAGAGACGGACACGGCCACCCTGGTGGACTATGTCAAATCCAAGGGCAATGAAGGCCAGGTCCTCCATGACAAGCTTGCGGCCCATCTAAAGACCTTTGGCCATATGGTGTATGACCTTGATTTTGCCAAGCCGACACCGGCAGACGACCCAGCACCTGTCCTTGAACTCCTCAAGGCCTATGTGGCTGGACAAGCGGAAAGTCCCATTTTACGCCAGCAAAGGGCCCAGTCGAGACGTCAGGAAATTCAAGAGAAAGTCCAGCAAGTCTTGTCCCCACGGGCATACGCATCTTTTAAAAAGAAACTGGAAAAGGTGCGGTTCTTGGCCCCCTTTAGGGACGACGGCCTGGCCAATGTGGGTTATCCCCAACCCCTTGTACGGAAGATCTTTGCTGAGTTGGGTAGACGTCTGGTCAAAGCAGGCCAGTTGCTGCTACCAGAGGACATATACTGGCTAAGAGACCAGGAACTCCACGACCTTGTGGAAGGCAAGCAAAATCAGTCCTTACTCACGGAAATCGTAGACCGCAAGACCCTGTGGGACCAGCAAAAGTCCATTTTCCCACCCATGGTGCTCCCCAAGAAAGCGCGGATTTTCGGCATACCCATTAGCGCGTTTTTGCCAAAAGATTTGGAAGAACATGAAGATGACCAAGAATATGAGGGCATCGGGGTCAGCGTGGGCAAGGTTACTGGGCGGGCCAGGGTTATCCTGTCCCCAGAGGATTTTGGAACCATGAAGAAGGGTGAAATCCTGGTAACATCCATGACGACACCTGCCTGGACGCCACTCTTTAGTCTGGCTGCCGGGATCGTAACCGACGTGGGTGGCCCCTTGAGCCACAGTTCCATCGTGGCCAGGGAGTACGGCATCCCAGCAGTGCTGGGCACAGGCGGCCTCAGTAAGATCATACGAACAGGACAGACCATCACCGTTGACGCAGACAAGGGTTTGGTGATCATTGAAGGGGAATAGCATATGAAAGAACAATATAAAGCAATAGACGTGGAAAATGAAAAGGTCTACCGGATTATCAACTGTGCCTTTGCAGAGTTCAGCAAACACGGCTATGACCGGGCATCCACCAACCGGATCGTCAAAGAGGCCGGGGTGTCCCGGGGCTTGTTGTACCATCATTTTAAGGACAAGGAAGACCTCTATGACTTCCTGATAGACTTTTCTTATGACGTGTCTGCCAAGCAGATTGATGACCAGTTGGACATGACCGAACGGGACCTGATCCAGCGGATTCGTCAAATCTTGGTCATGAAGTACCGGGTGACCCAGAAGTATCCCTATATGATTGAGTTTTACACCCGGGTCATAGAGGCTGCCTATCCGGGCCTTCGCAAGCGGGCCTTGAGTGAAAACATCGACTTCCTTCGGCTCAAGGAGGGCATTAATGTTGAAATGTTGACCAAGCTGGTGACCTGGGCGGCAAGAGGGGTCTGGTATGACCACTGGCGCATGGCCCATGACAAAGGACAAACCATGGACTTTGACAGTATGCTCAAGGACATGGATGCCTATTTTGACTTCATACGAACCCAATATTACAAACCCGCGTTTGTAAATAAAGAGATAAAGGAGTAGGGCTATGATTTATACTTTCAATACACTCGACCACCCCACCCTTACACAAGTGGGCGGCAAGGCACTGTCCCTGATCGACTCCACCCGGGCAGGATTCACCGTTCCAGAGGGCTTCGTCCTGTCCGTAGCGTTTTTTAAACCCTGGATGGACATCATTGAAGGGTCAGCTGAATGGGCCACCTTTGTGGAAACTCCCAGTAAGGAAAACTGTGACGTCCTCAAGGAATGGGCGGCCAAGTTGACTTTTACCATCTCTCAAAAGAAAGAGTTAGCAGGCTTTATGGGGGTTTATGAGGAGTCCGACGTCTTTGCTGTCCGGTCCTCTTCGCCGGAGGAAGACCTGGAAGGAACCAGTTTCGCAGGCCAATATGAAACGGTTCTTGGGGCCACCAAAGAAAAACTCTACAAGGCTGTGGCAACTGCCTATGCCTCCATGTACGACACCCGGGTTGTGGAGTACAAAAAGCTCAATGGCATGGCCATAGACGCACCTAAGATCGCCGTGGTTGTCCAGCAAATGATCCCTTCTGAAATTTCAGGGGTCGCCTTCTCCCTCAATCCCCAGAACAATGCCTTTGACGAAGTCATGATCAATGCTTCCTTTGGCCTGGGTGAGACCATTGTGTCTGGTGTGGTGACTCCAGACACCTATGTGGTGGACAAGGTGAAAAAGGAGATCCTATCCAAGCAGGTCAATGAGAAAATGATCAGCCTCCACTTGCTAAAAAAGGGTGGGACCACGGAATTGGTACCCTCCAAACCCAAGGCCCAGGCCCTGACCGATGACCAGATTTTTGACGTGGCCAGCCTGGCCCAGCGGTGTGAAGACCACTATGGCAAGCCCATGGATATTGAATGGGCCATCCACAATGAGACCTTGTACCTGCTCCAGGCCCGGCCTGTGACCACCCATATCCCCTTCCCAGACCTCATGCTAACAGCGCCCGGGGAACCCAAGAACTTATACCTGGACCTGGCCGTCCTAACCCAAGGGTTCACAGAACCCTTTTCTGTCCTGGGAATTGATATCTGGACCCGGATGTTGGACCGGGTCAAAATGGGTATGATGTTCGAAGGCAAGGAAGACGGGATTATATTCAATGTCCATGGTCGCCAGTATTTGAACCTCTCCCATATGGCGGTGGGCATGGGACTTGGTGGTATGAAGCGGACTGTTGCTACCACGGACCCTTCTTTGAAAACTGTTATCGAGGAGCTCAACTTCAAGGAAGACTACATGCCCAAGAAGGTTATGGGACGCCTAAAGACCTACAAGTGGACCCTGGCAAAAATGGCAGGCAAAATGTTCCCTGGTGTGATCAAGGGGCTTCTAAACGCTGACAAGGCCCTGGTCGATTATGACAAGGCTTCGGCTAAAGCCTTTGATTATATCCGGAATGACTATCTCCGGGAAGCTCCTTTAGACGAGTTGGTTGATGATGCCCTTGACACCTTTGGCGTTCTCGCAGACCTCATTATTGGCATGTTCTCAGGCATGACCTCCCGGGCAGCCCTGGATAAAATGATGAAGGACCATCCCCGTTATGCTGAGGTTATTACCACCCTTAACATGGACCTGAGGGGCAATCCCACCAGTGCCATGGGCTATGCCATGTTGAAACTGGCGGCCTATAAAGAAATTCAGCAAACTAAGACGCCTGAAGCCTTTGTTGAAGGCCTGGCAGCTGGGCGGTATTCCAATGAGTTTATGGAAGCCTTCCATGCCTATATGTACATGTACGGTGTACGGGGTTTTAAGGAAATTGACGTGGCAACCCCTCGGACCTTTGACCACCCAGAGGACCTTTTTGTCCAGCTCAAGCACTTGAATATCGAGGACAACCAGCTCACAACCGTCAAGGCCCGTAAGCAGGCAGGCTATGAGGACATGTTGGCCTATGCCAAGTCCATTGGCAAGGAGAAGAAGTTCAAAAAGCTAGTCAATGACGTCAATAATATGTTGGGCTACCGGGAGGACCCCAAGTTCTTCTATGTCACCTATACGGCCATGCTCCACAAGCGGGCCATGGTCCTGGGTAGACGTTTTGTGGAAGCCGGTCGACTGGACCAAGCTGAGGACATCTTTAACCTCAATATCAAAGAAGTCGCACGGGCGGAGAAGGACCCAGGCTTTGACCTACGGGCAGCCCAAGAAGTCCACCTGGCACCTAGACGCCCCCTTGCCCATGTGACCAACTGGCCCAAGATGGTGGACAGCCGGGGCAAGATCCATCGGCATATCCGTCCTTCCAAGGACGGGGACCTAGTGGGTGACCCCATAGCAGCGGGTATCGTGACCGGCCGGGCCAAGGTGCTCAAGTCTCCCTATGAAAAAGACCTCTTACCTGGGGAGATCCTGGTGGCCAAGTGCACAGAACCCTCCTGGACCCCAATCTTCATTAATGCCACTGGGGTAGTCCTGGAAATCGGTGGCCCCCTCCAGCACGGTGCCATCATTGCCCGTGAGTACGGCCTCCCCTGTGTGACGGGCATTGACAATGTCATGGACCTGATCAAGGACGGCGACCTTCTTGAAGTGGACGGGACAAGTGGGATTGTCCGGATTATTATTCAGGAGGACCAGGGCGCATCGTAAAAAAAGACCACATATAAGGTTCTACAAATGAAATACACAACCACGGACAGGCCAAAAGATGCGCCTTGTCCGTGGTTTTTCTTTTTCCACACCTTCACCCAACCATCCTCACATGGTCTTCACATGCCACCGATATACTGGGTTCAAGGTCAGAGGTGATCGCAGCACAAACCCGGGAAGTTGCGGCCCAGCTGGCACTTGTGTGAAAGGTTCAGTTTGACGGAAGGCAAAGAGGAAGAGGCTCCCCAGTGAAGGGAGTTCGGTGAATACCTTCCCCCTAAGAGGGGAGGACATGTGAAGGAGATTAAAGATGAAAAAACATAGAGTAGCAGCCTTGGTGGCCTTGATGTTGGTTGTAGGTGCAGCGTCGGTCTTTGCAGGACTTCGGTTTAATGATGCGCCGGAAGGTCCAGAAAGCAATCCCAGTCATGTGGAAGGCGTAGAAGGGTATGAAGCTAGTGAAGGTACAGAAAATGCTGAAGGTCGCGAGGGTTCTGAGGGCAATGAGTCTGGGGAAATGGCCCACATAGAAGGCAATGATATCAACAGCAATGAAGCACCAGACGAAACCCATGAAGCCTCTGAAAAGCCCAGCGAAGCTGGTGAAGCCAACCATATGGAAGGTGGAGACCGTGGCCAGGGTGAAGCCGGCCATGAGGAAGGTGAAGTAGCAGAAACTGACGGCCCAGAAGGTCCTGAAACAAACGCCAGCCACCCAGAGGGCAAAGAAGCAGACGGGGAAGACCGAGAGTCAGACGGTCCAGAAGGTCCAGAGGCCAATTCCAGCCACCCAGAAGGTAGAGAAGCTGGTGGGGAAGACAAGGAATCAGACGGTCCTGAGGGTCCTGAAACCAATCCTAGCCACCCAGAGGGTAGAGAGGTCCTAGGCCAAGACGAAGCTTCTGAACGGGCTGGAGAAGCCAGCGAAGCAGCCCATGTAGAAGGAATGGACCAGGGCAATGGCGAAGAAAGTGACCAAGAAGGTCGTGAAGAAACCAGCGAAACCGATGGTGACGCCGTAGAAGGACCCGGCCATAATGAAGCTGGTGAGGAAAGCCATGCTGGTGACAATGACTAAGGCTTAGCCTGGGTCATATCCCATAAGCCGATCCCCCCTTCTAAAAGGGCGTAGAAGGCAAACAACAAAGTAAGCTCCTCCTAGGCTACACACCCTTCAGGCTGTGTGGCCTAGGGGTTTATCCATATGTAAAACGATCAACAGAAAGGATGCCCATGAATATTTTAGTGGTTGAAGACGACAAACGCATGAATAAGATCATTTGTGACTTTCTAGTAAAAGAGCACTACGGCGTTTTCTCAGCCTACGATGGAGAGCAGGCCATAGCGCTTTTCAAGGAACATGAGATTGACCTGGTCCTCTTGGACATCATGATCCCCAAGTTGGATGGATTTTCGGTTTGTAGAAGGCTGCGGTCCATTTCCAAGGTCCTGATTATTATTTTGAGTGCCCGGAGTGACGAGGCGGACAAGCTCATGGGTTTTGAATTTGGCGCAGATGAGTATGTGACCAAACCCTTTAGTCCCAAGGTGTTAGTAGCCAGGGTCAAGGCCCTTTTAGCCAGGGCCAATACTCAAGACCAAACACCCCTCCTGGACAAGGGGAGCTTGACCATAGACGAGGACAAAATGCGGGTGGAGGTGGCCGGAGAGGTGGTTTCCTTGACAGCTAGGGAGTTTGACCTCCTCCTGCTCCTGGCGCGAAATGAGGGCCGGGTCTATTCAAGAGACCTCCTCATCAGTGAGATTTGGGATTATGACTATTTTGGTGACGGACGCATTGTTGACACCAATATCAAAATGCTTCGTAAAAAGCTGGGGCCAGCGGCGGTTTATATCCGAACGGTTGTTGGTAAGGGCTACAAGTTTGAGGTGGCCAAGTGAGGAGGGACAAGGTGGAAGGAGTCAAGAAACCACAAGCCAGTCTGCTGACAAGAGTCGGGACTTCCCTAACGGTGAAGTGGTTTGGGACGTTGATGCTGGCCTTTATTGTCCTGATCTCTGGCTTGATCCTAGGCCTAGAACTGTACTTTACCCACCTCTATGAAACGGCCAAAATCCAATCCACCATAGGACGGCTGAATGACTTTGCCCTGACCTACCAAGGGGAAGGATGGACGGACCCAGAGTTCTACCGCAGGGCCCAGTTGTTTGCAGCGGAAAACAATGTCAACATTGGCCTCCTGCCCGACCGAGAAGGAGAGGAGGGGGACGGTGAGGAAAGAGAGGGTTCGTCAGATGAAGCCAGCGAAGGGGAAGACCATGGCCAAGAAGAAGGCCAGTATGTTCTGGTGACCATTCTAGACACGGGAGGGTCCTACTATGACTTCTTTGTGACCCTGGAACACCAGGCAGAGCTCAACCTACAAACCGGGGCCCAAGTTCAAGTGGAGGCCCTCCAGCAAACGGACCAGGTCCTCCTACCCTTTGTCATCAACGGTCACCGGATTGAAGTTTCCTCAGTGGTGGACAGCCCCCTTTATAAGGGACAGGGTAAGATTGTGACCCTTCGCCAGAATTTAAACCTGCCAGACCAAGAGACGGCAGGGTCCATTCAATACAAGGAAATCAGTAAAGGGTCTTATGCTGACGTGTCTTATGTCATCAGTGAGTTACCCCACACGGGTATCCAGCAGGTGGAGTTTCGTCGCAGGCTAACTCTGCCTGGGAGGGGGCGGTTTGTCCTCATGGGGACTGGGTCCCTGCAACCCGTAGCGGAAATCCTGGGCCTGATTAAGGGCTTTTATCCCTTTTTTGGCCTGGGAGCTTTGGTACTGGCTGTGTTCATTTCCTGGCTCTATGCCCGGACGGTGATTCGTCCCATCAAGGAAATTACCACGGTGGCAGACCGAATGGCCCATTTGGACTTCGACCAGAAGCTATCCACAAATCGTTCAGATGAACTGGGGATATTGTCAGAAAGCTTAAATTCTTTATCCACAGGCCTGGAAGGGGCCCTGGGGGACTTAACCATTGCCAATGCCCAGCTTCAGGCCGACATTGAACGGGAGAAAAAGCAGGAGCAAGCTAGAAAAGAGTTCGTAGCCAACGCATCCCATGAGTTAAAAACGCCCCTGGGCATAGTCCGCTCCTATGCGGAAGGATTGCGGGAGACCCAGGACCCTGTCCAGCAGACGGACTATGTTGCCGTGATTGAGGACGAAGTGGAAAAAATGGATGGTCTCATTCAAGACATGCTGGCCATTTCCAAGTATGACAGTTTTGACGTGGTCATCCGAAAGGAACCAGTGGACATGCTGATTCTCACCAGTGACCTGGTCCAGGGTTTTGAGAAACACTTGGAGGTAGGGCAACTGCGCCTGGCCTTTGAAGGGGACTTTGGAAGCTTTGACCTGGACAAGGAGAAAATCACCGCAGCCATGACCAACCTCTTGAGCAATGCAGTCAAATACGCCAAGACGGGTACAATCCTTGTTCTATCCAGTCGTGATTTAGGAGAGGAAGTGGAGTTTCAGGTGACCAATACCTGTGAAGAGGCCTTTACTGAGGACCAACTGGAAAAAGTGTGGGAGCGTTTCTACAAGCGGGACGTGGCCCATACCAATGAAGTTGAAGGGACGGGGTTAGGCCTGTCCATCGTCAAGAGAATTTTTGAAGCCCATGGCCTTGCCTATGGCAACCGGGCCGATGGTGACCAGGTGACCTTCTGGTTTCGATGTAAGAAGACTGGACGGTAGTCTTAGGGTCTTTGGACCACTTGGGCTAATATTAAAAATGACAAAATGGATTGGGTCTTTACAAAGTGAATAAATGTGGTATACTTTGAATTGTGATAAATGATAAACATTCTCATTTATATAATTCGGAGGTATTCCATGATTAAGATTACGAGTACAGACACAACCATGTATCAAGTGAAGCTACTGGATGTCATTGAAGAATCCAAGGACGTTCATACCTATAAATTTGAAAAGCCAGACGAGCTCAGTTGGAAGAGTGGAGACCATATCCACATTGCAACGTCGTCCTTTTTCGACGGCAAAGAAGTGGACCGGGACTTAGTGCGACATATGTCCATTATCAACCATCCAACCGATGATTTTATTGGCATTACCACCCGGGTACCGGGGTCCAGTTCCAAGTTTAAACACACCATGGAGGGCATGTCCATTGACGACGAAATGATCCTCTTTAAGGTGGGTAGCCATATGGGCCTGCGGCGGGAAAATCGCCCCATTCTCATGGTGTCCATGGGGGTTGGTATTGCAACCTTTAAACCCCTCTTGGAAGAAGCGGACCAGGACCGAACAGGCCTAACAAAGGTGGTCCACTACAATGTAGATTCCAAGCAGGAAAGAATCTATGGGGACGCCCTGGAATCCATGAATTCACCGGTGATCCAGCACAAGTACTTCTCTTCCAGAGAAGCCTTCCACGAACGGCTGTGGCGGTCCCTTCATAATGAAAAACCCATTCTGTATATCGTTGGCAGCCGGGCCTTTATGGAAGACGTGGTCACCAGAGCGGTCCAGATGGGTATTCCAACAGAAGACATTATGATTGACCGTAAGAACAAGGATGTACTGCTCCAGGAGATGATTGGGTCTGCTGTGAGTGCTTCATAAATGCTTTAACACTTTTTATTAAAGCAAGTAGCTGTAATCAAGAATGTACGCAATAAGTGAAACCCCTGAGGAGTGTAGGCCTCAGGGGTATTTTTTTAGCAAGAATCCGCCCCATCATAAAAGGCGATCTTCTTATCAATTTTGCTAATATTCTGTTCCAGTTCAGCCAATTGGGCCTCCATGACCTTGCGGTGGGCCACTAGGATTTCCCGACGGGTGGGAATGGTACCATCCCCTTCAATACTCAGACGGACGATCTCCTTTATGTCTGCCACGGGCATTTTGGTTGCCTTGAGGCAGGTCACCAGCTCAAGCCAAGCCAGGTTTTCGTCACTGTAGACCCGGCGGCCGGCCGTATCTCGCCCAATGGGCGGCAAGATCCCTTCCTTTTCGTAGTAGCGTAAGGTATGGGCTGTGACCCCGGTCTTTTCAGCCACTTCTTGTATGGAAAACATGGGTACCTCCTCTGGTCCAAGACAGCTTGTATGATCTCTTACAACCATCCTATCACGGAATCCGCCAGCTTCAAACTAGGCGTCTTGCATGGTGTCCGTGATGATGATCTGACGGAGGGAGACAGACTGGGGGAGTTCATAGGCAAACTTAATGGTGGTGGCCACGTCGCCTGCTGTGATATTGACTGCGCCGACGCTTTCCTTCCATTCATTGTAGCCATCAATGATCGCTGGGTCTGTGGTATGGCCCAGGAGTTCCGTTGTTACAGCCCCAGGGTTGATGGACAGGACACGGACATTGTGGGCAGCCATTTCTCCCCGGGCTACAGCCGTTAGGCCGGTAACGCCGTACTTGCTGGCACAGTAGGCCGCATGGTTGCCAAAGGGCTGGACGCCGGCGATGGAGGACAGGTTGACAATGGTCCCCGACCGGCGGGCCTTCATGTCCTCCATGACAATCTGCATGCCGTTGAGGACGCCTAGGACGTTAACGTCCAGCATTTTCTTCCACTCAAAGGGGTCTTGATTTTCTATGCTACCCAGGAGCATGACCCCGGCATTGTTGACCAGGAGGTCAGTCTTGCCGTAGACCTCTTCCGCCTCACGGACAGCCTTGTCAAAGGCTAGAGGGTCCGTTACGTCCACCTTGCGGCAGATTGTATTGGGCAGGTTGAGGGCCTCCATCCGGTCCACCCGACGGGCAAGAAGTAGGAGGGGGTATCCGTCAGTGGCAAATTGCTTGGCCAGCTCCATGCCGAAACCTGAGCTTGCTCCAGTAATGACTACGAGTTTTTTCATGTGTGTTCTCCTTTTCAACTTTGGTTGTTGAAGACACTGTATCAGTTAGAGTGAACTCTAAGTCAACTACTTTTTTTCAGCATCCTTAACCCGGTACCAATAATCATAGACTTTTTCGTACCCCAAGTCCTCATACAAGGGGACTGCCCGTTCATTCTTGGCCACCACTTGCAGGTAACTTTTGTCACACCCCATGGCCTTGGCCTCGTGGAGGAGGTGGTTCATGAGGGCCCGACCATAACCCTTGCGGCGGTAGTCTGGCAAGACGCCTACATTGTAAACACCTACGTAGCCCTGGTCCACAACCCCCATGGCACAGCCCACCACCTGATTATCCATGACCAAGGACAGGTAGACCTGGTCGGGGATAATATGGTCAAAGGTGTCTGTCAGAAGGGCCAGTTCCTTGTCTGTTTTTCCTGAAATCCGGCAGTAGTTTTCCACCCAGCCCTTCCGGTGGGACTCTTCAACCTTGATTGCGGGGTGGGGGGCAAAAGGCCCCTTAAGGTCCAGGGTCATGACCATGGTCCGGTCAATGCTTGCATACCCTTGGCCTGCCAGGTAGGCGTCCAAGCCCCCTGGCTGGGCAGCGTCCGTTAGTTTAAAAATGGTCCGTCCCAGAGGCTCAAACAATTTTTCGCACAAGATGCGCTTTTCCCCCAAATCCAAGAGGCCCTCATATAAAGGGTTAACGGAGTTGACCCGCTTGGACGAGTGGCCGACCATCTGGCGAATAACCCATCCGTCGTAGAAAGAGACTTGCTTGGCAGGAAAGGCCCCTCCGTCAAATTAGACGCGGGTTCAGGTTTGGTTTTTTGGACTAGAAATCTCCTACCAACCTTACATAGAGACATTGTCTTGATTTACAGTGACCATGACCGGGGGAGTATGACTGGCTGAAGAGCCTCTTACAGCAAAGTAAGACTCAGAGCCAAGTGGTTTTCCTCTGTGCAGACCTGAAAAACCTGCCCCTGACCACGGTTATTGGAAGGGCCATAAGGGCCGGGTAAGCCAGGAAGGTATTGTTGCCTCTTACAGCCTCCATGGATTTGCAATGACTGCAATTCCCCATGGACGTATATTTTCAGGGGGATACGAGTTTGAGAACTTTGTTCGTGAGCAGGACCGGGTTCAACATGTTCGCTTGTATGGTAGTAGATAGCGGTTCTCGACTTATGAATGCAACATGCGTTTACAAGTTGGGAATTTCTGGCATGTTATAGATAGATGAAGGCGTGCGCCATGAAAATTCTTAAAATTGAGTTTTCGAATATTGGACTATTCACGGAGGGTTTGATATTTGACTTCACAGCAACTGATAGAGTTGCAGATCCGTCCTATGTAACTAAAATTAAAGATCGTGTTTATACACAGCAAATCGTAGGTATCGCAGGCATTAATGCTTCGGGTAAGTCAACAGCCCTCAAGTTGCTAAAATGCGCATTTGACATTGTTGTAGGTGGAAAAAGTCTTGACCAACTGGTGATTCCTAAAAACATTATTGTCGATCAATCACAGATATCCGTCGATTTTATATTGGACGGAACAATATATAGAGTCGATTCTGTAGTTGAACTAAAACACTCAACGATTTCTGATTCAGGGGCAACATATAACTACAAGTCTGAACGATTGTATCAAAAACAATTAAAGAGGGTCACTACTAAGAAATCTCTTTATGACTTTAAGGATCAAGACCTCTTGTACGATAGGGATAAACTAAACAAAGATGCTGTAGCTTTCTTGAAACCCACCGATAGCATATTATTTGCTGTAACAAGAGATGCAGAAACGTATTACGGAGATATGATTGATGACACCAACTTTAACATGTATCTAGTTAAAGGTTCTGCGCCTATGCCATTAATTAACCTCTTTGATGACAGCATTCTAGAAATTGATCTGACAGACGAAAGTTTGAAAGTGACCTTTAAAGCGGATACAAGCGAATATGAGTATGTTAACCCAGTCAATGCCCAGCAGGTACTTTCTTCGGGGACCATTAAAGGGGGCAACCTGATTTTTAAGGTAACGAAAGCCTTGAGAACAGGTGGCTATTTGTTAATAGATGAAATAGAAAACCACATGCATAAAGATCTTGTTTTAGCCACCCTAAGCCTATTTGCAGATATTGATATCAATAAGTTAGGTGCTACGCTCGTGTTTACAACCCACTATTCTGAGATCCTTGATGCCATGGAACGAAAAGATAATATTTATATCACCCTAAAGAATGATGACTACAGTTGCAGTCTCATTAAGTTCTCTGACGCAGTTCAAAGAAACGATGTTAAAAAGAGTGAGATCTTCTTGTCAAATTATATCGATGAAACAGCACCAACTTATGAGTGCATCATGAATGTGAGGAAGTACATATGGCAGGAGTAGCGGATCTTAATGGAGCGTATATCTGAAGTTTATGTGAACGCTGTGAAGGACAAGGATTTTATACATGCATACTTCAATGTTTCTCGATTGGTGGACGCACTAAAGGAATATAGGCGGTTAAGGCGTCAACCAGAGTTGTGCCTTACAGACCTCCTAATGCCAGAATAGGCAATGATACGTGCAAAAGGTGGGGTCTACCCCATCTTTTTTTCATTTCTTCAAAAACTCACCTCATATCCCACCTTGACCTCGTCTTCACCCAAGGCCTTATAGTGGAATCATCATAAGAAAAGGGGAGAAGATATGGTGAAAATCAAAGAAAACGTTAGAGGATGGGGGCTGTCATGGGGGTTAGTTGGAACGACCATCCCATTGATGGTGGCGGCAGCATTGGAAGTTTATTTTGCCTTTATTCTTCAAGGGGTCATTGACAGTGCAGCCAGAGGCCAAGTGGACCTTCTTTGGCAGAATTGCCTGGAAGCCCTGGTTTATATGGGCCTTGTGCTTGTGGTGGGCTTGACCAGTCGTTATGTGTCAGCCAAGTATGTTGAACATGAAGTGGTCAAGCTAAAAGAGGCCAAGGTCAACCATGTCCTTGCCACTGAGAATCATTCCTCCAAGAAGGATTTAAACACGCAGTTGACAACCAATGTGGAGATTCTTGACCGGGACTATTTCCGCCTACGACTGTCCAACATTTCATATGGTGTGCGATTTGTCTTGGGCTTAATGGCTATCCGATCAATCAGTGTGCCCTTGACCCTAGGTGTTGCCATTGTAATGGTTCTCCCGATTGTGTTTCCCCTTGTCACCCAGGGATGGGTTCGCAGAAGAAAGGACGCTCTCAATCAAGAAAACAAGGCCTATGGCAAGCTGATACAAGAAATGGACAAGGGATTTACGGTCATTTCGGACTACCAATTGACCTCCATTTTTGAAGGCCACCACAAAATAACCAATGGAAAAGTAGAAGGTGCCAGACGCAGGTCTCGTTTTGCTGAACAAGCAGACTTTATTCCTGCATGAATCTCAGTTTCTTAACCTGTATTGTTGTCATGGGTGTTGGGGCCTATCAAGTCATCCAAGGAACCATGACCTTTGGTTTGATGATGGCAGCCATACAACTCATGGGCAATCTAGCACAACCCATCCATGTCATCGCAGATAATATGAGTAAAATTAAGGGGTCAAAGGGAATTCTAGAGGAATTGATCTGTCCTAGAGCTGAAAAAAAGAAGGGGTTGACCCTAGGTCTCCCTATTGAGCGCATAGAACTAAAAGACGTCAGATTTAGTTATGGTGACCTGCAAGTGATCAACCGTTATAACCAGGTCTTTGAGGTGGGTAAACGTTATGCCCTATGTGGGGAAAGTGGCAGGGGGAAGACAACCATCCTCAAGTTTCCTCCCAACTCTGATGTATTAGGTGTATACACAAAACATATCAATGAGGTGACCCCATGAGTCAAACATTGGCGGACAAGGCCTATCACATATTGGAAGACAAGATCGTTCGTCTGGTTTACAAACCGGGGGAGTTGATTTCAGAAAAGCAGTTGTGTGAAGAACTGGGGATTGGTCGTATGCCCATCCGAGAGGCAATCAAACGGCTGGAAAATGCCCATTTAATTAAAATCATGCCCCGTCGGGGGATGATGGTGACAGAAATCCGTCTGGAAGAGGTCTTTTTGCAAATTGAAATCCGGCGGCCCCTGGAGCGTCTCATTGCCAAGCGGGCGGCCAACCTCCACATTACTTAAGAAATATGTCATAGAATAATCGCAAAAATAACGGAGGGGTAACATGAATAAAATTGATAAACGGATATTCATACTAGCATACTGGTTTTGCTATTGGTCAGCTTACCGATCATCTTGAATCCTGAGGATTCTCAGGCGGTGAATGGGGTAGTTCAAACCTTTATGATCAAAAAACTAGGCTTCCTATACACTTGGTACGCCCTATTCGCCTGTGCCGGCATTGGCGCATTATCATTTTCTGGGGTACTATTGAGTAGGTTTACTACTACAAGGCACCGCCACTGGGCATTGAAATAGGTTCCTGGCAAGCCGCTGAATTGGCAGCTTCCTAGGGTATTTTCCACTGGGGTCCAGCTGCTTGGGCCATGTACTCTATCTCGGCCTGTGCTGTAGGCTACCTGTTCTATGTGAAGAAAACACCTGTACTAAAAATTTCTGAAGCCTGTGGTGGCATCCTGGGTGACCGTGTGGTTGGTCCTCTAGGTTTCGTCATCGATATTGCCTTCATGTTTGGCCTACTGGGTGCTACGGCAACCGCCCTAGGTATTGGTGCACCTTTGGCACCTGCGGGTCTAGCACACGTCTTGGGTATTGAAATCACCCTGCCATTCGAGCTTCTTATCATTGGCATTATTACAGCCATTTTCGCCACATCGGCCTACAAGGGCTTCAAGAATGGGGGCAAGATCCTTTCAGATTTCAAAGTAATCCTGACCTTTTTGTGATTTAAGATGTGATTTCCCGTTCAATATGGCCCATACGTTTGGCGTACATGGCCTGGTCGGCTTCGTCAATGAGGTCATCAACCGATTGGCCTGGGTTTTGTTGCTGGGCAATGCCAAAGGTAACACCTACCTGGCAGCTAATCCCTTCCACCACCATGGGCTTTTCCAGGTCCTTGACAATCCGGTCTGCCAGGATCTCAACAGCCATGAGGGACTTGTTGGTACAGCAGGCGACAAACTCGTCACCGCCAAAGCGGGCAATGAGGATGTCCTTGTTCATGTGGCCGTTAAACCGCATACCAATGGTCTTAAGAACCGCGTCGCCAATTTGGTGGCCGTAGGTATCATTGATTTCCTTAAAGCCGTTCATATCGAAGTACATCACAATGACATTGAGGTCGTTGTGGAGTTCCAACATGTCGCTCAACTGGTTCTTAAAGTAAAAGCGGTTGGGCAGTTTAGTCAGGGCGTCCCGGTTGGCCCGGTAGTCTAGAATACGTTCCTTCTTGACCCGGTCGGTGATGTCTGTGGCAAAGCCAATGATTTCCCGAACATAGCCTGTTTTTTCATCCGCACCAGCCTCCGCCATGGGGGTCAGGATATTGTCATATACCCGTCCATTAATGGAGGTCTCAAAGCGGATTCTCTTGTTGCCAAAGGACTCCATGATCTTCTCTGTGGCAAAACGCATGAACTGGGGAGAGTAGATATTCTCTATGGGGACAGCGTCCTTGTCCGTCAGGATGATCTGGTCCTCATCAAAATAGACCCCGTCATTGTATGTGAGCAGGATTGCACCTGTCTCCGATAGACGGCAATGGTAGATCATGTCCGGCATGGACTGGATGGTCTTCTTAAAGGCATTGGCCAGTTCCAAACGTTCTTTTTGCCGGCCGATCTCATTGTCATACCTGCGGATCATCCAGTAGTTCATCAAAAGGATAGAGGTTCCAGCCGCCACCCCAAGGGCAATGAATACGGCCGTAATTCGAGCAATGATAGCCTCAAACATTTCTGTCTTGAGGACAATAATCAGCATATGGTCATTGTTGAGTCGGGCCATGGCAATCCGTCGATTGTCCCGGATGTCCTTCACGGTCATGGTGGCCGTGTTCATAATCGTGTCCACGTCATAGTCGATCTTGGTAAAACCCGTGTTTTCGATATCCCCATAGATCACCAAGGGATCACTGGCTGAGTCGTATTCCCCGGTCTTATATTGCTTGAGGAACTCTGCGTCCACAATGCCCACGTGTTCAATGTAGGAAATGTTTTCTTTCAGGTTCTTCAGGGATTCTTCAATCCCGCCGGACCCAAAGGTGGCCAGTTGTTCATCATACTTGACATAGGGATTGATCAGGTAGTTCCCCTCTTCATGATAAATATAGCCAAAGCGGTAGTAGCCCTTGTAGTAGTGGGAAAGGGCCTTGGGACCCATCCAAAACTGGTCGAAGGTAAAGCCCTTCTTAGTGGCCACAGCTTGACCGTCAAAGAGGTTTTCAAAGGTCTTGCGCCAGTAGCCCCACTTTTCAGTGGAAGCGCCCACTTCCTCAGGGGTTGTGGAATGGGCGATCTTGATATCATTCTCTGTTTGCTGGAAGATGGCCAGTCCTGTTAGGTTGTAGGCCTCTTTAATAGAAAGCAAATGGTCTGGGTCAATCTCCTCCAGGGAAACGCCCTTGAGTTCCAGGCGTACAGCCTTGGCCAGCAGGTACATTTGCTTGGCAAACATTTGGTCATAATGCTCGGTTTGCATATAGGCGTCGTCCATGTCTTGTTTAACCATGGTGACATACCTGGATAGTTCATCAATCTGTTGTTCCTTATAGGTACTGCGGACATACTGGACAATAAATATATATTGAAGGACCAGCAAGACCATAACGATCAGCAGTACCCGGATCCCCAACTGCTCATTCCTGAGTTTTAGTTTCATCTTTACCCCGATTTCTTGTGTAGATATGTGTACATACTCCCATAAAGTATATCGTGAAAGACCAGTTGGGGACAACAGATAAATGTCTATTTTAGGATTTCTTGTATACGGACCATGTCCTTGTCTCCTCGACCAGACAGGTTGATCACAATGATCTGGTCTTTTGACAGTTTGGCAGCCAGGTCCACCCCATGGGAAATGGCGTGGGCACTTTCAATGGCTGGTATGATCCCCTCAGTTTTTGAAAGGAGCTGGAAGGCTGCAATGGCGTCCTTGTCTGAGGCCGTTACATAGGTGCACCGGTCAATGTCCTTAAAGTGGCTGTGTTCCGGGCCAACGCCGGGATAGTCTAGGCCTGCCGCTATGGAGTGGACTGGTAGGGGCTGGCCCATGTCGTCCTGAAGGGTGTAGCACTTAAAGCCATGGATAATACCCGGGCTGCCCAGGGTCATGGTCGCTGCATGTTGGCCCGTAATGAGGCCCGTACCCGATGGCTCTACACCGATCATTTTCACGTCGTCCTCGAAGAAGGCGTGGAAGAGGCCCATGGCATTACTGCCACCCCCCACGCAGGCCACCAGGTAGTCTGGCAGGCGGTTCTCCTGTTCCAGGATCTGAACACGAGCTTCTTGGCCAATAATACTCTGGAACTCCCGAACCATGACAGGGTAAGGGTGGGGGCCCACAACGGAACCCAGCAGGTAGAAGGTGTCCTCTGAATGGGTCACATAGTCCATAAGGGCTTCGTCGACCGCTTCCTTGAGGGTGCCCTGGCCAGACTGGGCAGCCACAACTTTTGCCCCTAGAAGCTCCATTTTGAAAACGTTGAGGGCCTGACGGTCCATATCCTTTTCGCCCATGTATACCGTGCAGTCCATGTTGAAGAAGGCGCACACAGTTGCCGTGGCCACCCCGTGTTGGCCAGCGCCGGTTTCAGCGATAATTCGTTTTTTGCCCATACGCTTGGCCAGGAGGACTTGGCCGATGGTGTTGTTGATCTTATGGGACCCGGTATGGTTGAGGTCCTCACGTTTCAGGTAGATCTTGGCACCCCCACAAAGTTTGGTGAGGTTTTCAGCGTAATAAAGGGGGTTGTGACGGCCGATATAGGACCGCTGGTAGTAGCGGAGGTCCTGGTGGAAGGTTGGGTCCTTAATGGCTTCTAAAAAGGCATTCTCCAACTCTTTGAGGGGGCTGACCAGGGGCTCTGGAATAAAGGCGCCGCCAAATTGTCCGAAGTTGCCGTCTTGATTTCTTAGGGTGTCTTGGTTGATTTGAATTTTCATGTGGATTCTCCTTTTCAGTTGGGTGCAAGGCCCAATGGGGTTCGTCAGTGGTTGGGTTGATTTGGCTTTCGTGTCGTTCTCTTTGTTCCTGACCTGCAGTTCATGTATGACCGGTCTTTACCATCAGGGTGCCTCCTTTCTGAAAACAAAAAAATAAAAAAGCCCTCCACACGTCAAACGTATAGAGGGCGAAAATTCGATTCGCGGTACCACCTCATGGCAACAGGGAGTCTTCACCTGTCCTTGTTCAAGCACGGGACCAAGTCCGATGCCCTATCTCTATAACGGGAGAAACCCGGGTTGCCTACTAAGCGTTCAGCGCCCACTCCTGAGTCCATTCAGAATCATTAACACTACCGGAATCCCACCTACACCGGCTCTCTTGGAGTGCGCCTCATTCTTACTACTCTCAGTCACAGCTTTCATTTTGGAATTAAGTGTACTATACAGCAAGATCATTTCCCTTGTCAATAAGAAAAAATCAAAAAAGAAGCGGGAATGTGCAGACCCCTGGGTCCAAATGGGGTAAGTAATAGCCAAGGTAAAGTGGTAGAAAAGGGTAATTTATGAAATGGAAACGGCCTCGACTCAAGAAAATTTCATACAAGCTCACCCTGGCAGTGGTGGGGGTCATTATACTCATATTCACGACCTCCACAATCCTTGAAATACAAAGGGATCGAGCCATCCACCATGCAGAACTGACCGACAAGGTCTTGGTCCTAAGTGACATGATCAAAACGTCCATGTCCACCCCCCTTTGGAATATTGATTACGAGAATGTGGAGTCCGTAGCCGAGTCCTATTTCAATGACAAAGAGGTTATTGGTCTCCAGGTACGAGACGATTTTTCTGGGGTTATCTACAGTCGGTTTGTGGACCAATTCGACCTGGAAAAAACCGAACGCTACACCTCCAGGGGTTTGATCTATTATCAAGAGGAGTTGGTTGGGACCTACGAACTCTTTTTAACCGATGCGGTTCGGAGCGAGCGCATCGTGGCCAGCATTGTCAGCAGGTTGGCCGAATTGGTCATCTTTATCGTAATTGTGGCCCTTCTGATCGCCTGGATCATGGACCGTATGACCCATCCTCTCAAGCTCTTGGAGGAAGACGTCACCCGGTTGGCAGAAGGGAAAGAACGGCTGGGCAGTCGTGATTATCGAGACGATGAAATCGGCCTCTTGGCGGCCAATTTCAATCTCATGGGAGACAAGATCGAGGCCAGCCAAAAGGCCCTTAGGGTCCTCAATGAAAGTTTGGAAGAGCGCATCTTAAATCGAACCATGGATTTGGAAGCCAAAAACAGGGAACTCAACATTGCCATGGAACAGCTCAGGGAGACCCAGGAGCAGTTGGTCCTTGCTTCTAAATTGAAATTGACCAGCCAACTGGTGGCTGGGGTTGCCCATGAGATCAATACCCCCCTGGGCAATACCATTACCCTGGTAACCTACCTGGCTGATCGTCTTCAGGTACTGAAAACAGCCCTTAATGGGGACCGGGTGTCCAAACAGAAAATGGACCTCTTGGTGGACGACGTGACTTCAAGTACCAGGGGTCTGGAGAGAAATCTGACCCTGGTTTCCCAATTGGTCAACCACTTCAAACAGTTGACCATGGAACACCAGGCCAAGGACCGGGTGGCCTTTAATCTTCATGGCTATACAGGGGAGGTCTATGACAACCTCATGATCGAATGGATGGATGACCGGGTGACTGTGGACCTGGATATGCCTAAAGACCTGATGCTCAATAGTTTTCCCAGTGCCTTTTTAGAGGTCTACACCCACTTGACCATCAATGCCGTGGAGCATGGTTTTAAAGGGCTGGACAGGGGCACCATTCGTCTGCGGGCAGAAGTGGACGGCAATGACCTCTATTTGGAGTTTTCCGACGATGGCCTGGGTATGGACCGGGCAGAGCTGGACGTGATCTTTACCCCCTTTTACAAGACCAACCTGCTCAGCAAGGGTAGTGGGCTGGGTTTGTCCATAGTAGAAAATGTAGTGTCCAACCAACTGGGAGGGAGCATTTCTTGTGTGTCAACCCCCGGGGAGGGGACAACCTTCTATATTCATGTGGCAAATATTGTTGTAAACTAAATAGAGTAGGGTATTAGATAGATGGAGGTAAGGATATGAAACCAAAAATTACGATTGAATATTGTACGTCATGAGGCTACTCATCCAAGGCCGTGCGTCTTGCTGAGCAACTCTTAAAGGAACACAAGAATAATGTGAGTGAAGTGGCCCTAATCCCGTCTCAGGGTGGGGTGTATGAAATAAAGGTCAATGGCCAAGAAGTCTTCTCCAAGAAGGAACTGGGCCGGTTCCCTGATCCTGATGAAGTGGAAGTAGCAGTGGAAAAGTTGATTTAGAACTCCCTACTAGGAATGGCGTCAAAGTCATTATATGAAAACAAAAGCAATGTCCGGTGGTCAACACCTGACATTGCTTTTTCTGTATATAAGTATCCGATTTTGGGGGCTGCCTAATAGTGGTCACTGGGAAAGTGTTTCATGGCCCAGTCCTGCATGGCCTGGAGGGCTGGGAAGAGTTCCTCGCCCAGGTCTGTCAACCGGTACTCCACCCGAGGGGGGACCTCAGCAAAGACCTTCTTTTGGATAAGGCCATCCTTTTCCAGTTCTTTCAGCTTTTCGTTGAGGACTTTTTGACTAATGCCCTTGGTACGCCGCTGAAGATGGAGAAAGCGGATGGGGCCGTCTGCTATATGACAAAGGATGACAGCCTTCCACTTTCCACGGACAAAGTCCATGGCCAAGTCCAGGTGACAAACATATTCTTTTCCTTCATGTTGAATCATGGCAACCTCTTTTCTGTGCATGGTGACTCTACCATAGACCTAGCTTCCTGTAAAGGGCAGGGTCAACTCTTATCGAGAAGAATCCTAAGATTTTCAGGCCGCCGAATCCTTGGAGTCATGCAATTCTTACGAAAGGGTAAGATACCTTACGAAAAAGTGCCCTATTGCTTATGGTTCATGGACTCATTACACTTTCAATGATGAGTCTAATTTAGAGGAAAGTTCCTGGGGGAGGCCTACCCCTTCCCACATAGGGACCGTATAAGGTAAGGAGTAAACAAATGAAAGTTTTAGCCATTAACGGAAGTCCAAGAAAAGAAGGAAACACCTACCACGCCCTAAGCCTTGTGGCTGACCAGCTAAAGGGCCAGGGTATAGAGGTTGAAATCCTCCACGTGGGCAACCAGTTGGTACGGGGATGTACCGGCTGCAACATGTGTATGAAAAACAGAGACGAGAAATGTGTGATCCAAGGGGACGACCTCAACCTGTGGGTTCAGAAAATGAAAGAGGCTGACGGTATCCTTTTGGGGGCGCCTACCTACTATGCAGGTATTCCTGGGACCATGAAGTCCTTCCTAGACCGGGCCTTTTACGTGGCCACAGCAAATGGCAACTTCCTTCGTCACAAGGTGGGGGCGGCCCTGACTGCGGTTAGACGAACTGGTGGCATAAACACCTTTGACCAGCTGAACACTTATCTCAACTATTCTGAAATGCACATGCCAACAGGAAACTACTGGAATGTGATCCATGGGACCAAGCCAGGTGACATTCTTGCGGACGCTGAAGGGGTTCAAACCATGGAAGTCCTGGGCCAGAACATGGCCTATCTGTTGAAAATGACAGCAGGAAACACGGGAGTCCAACCACCAGAAATGGCTCGAAAAATCTATACCAACTTCATTCGTTAACGAGTCCCCATTGGCGTGCCCACCCCTTTTGACCAAGGGGTGGGTACTTTTTTTGCTTCCTTGCAACTTTTCCCCACCCTCCTCGGTCTAATGGGTAGTAAAGAGATACAAGGAGGACGCAATGGACTTTCCATTTCGAAAGAAGAAACCCGATCTTGACCAGGCCTTTGTCAGCCTGTTGGAGGATCATAAAGAACAACTCTATAGGATCGCCTACTCCTATGTGAGGAATGAACACGACGCCCTGGAGGTCATTCAGGACAGTGTATGCAAGGGCTACAGTTCCCTCACAAGTTTAAAGAAGCCAGAGTTTATGAAGACCTGGTTTGTACGTATTGTTATCAACACAGCCATAAGTTATAGTCGCAAGCAAAAACGAACCATCCCCATGGATGTGACCGAAGACGTCACCTTGGATCGAGAGGCCCCAAGGGCCGATCATGCGTCCACCACAGTGGAAAAGCTAGGCCTGGAACAAGCCTTGACCCTATTGAGGGACAAGGAAAAGGCCATCGTCCTCTTGCGCTTCTTTGAGGACTGGAAGTTGGACCAGATCGCAAGTACCTTGGACCTGCCCCTAAACACAGTGAAGTCCACCCTGTACCGGGCACTGAAAAAAATGAAAATTAATCTGGAGGAGGGATTTGACCATGAATAATACACAAGCCTTACAAGGCCTTAAAAAAGAGTATCATGCTGTCCCAATTCCAAAGGGACTTGACGCTGCCATCGCCCGGGGACTTGAGGACGGTAGAGCCGTTACAGCGGTCGGGACTCCCCAACCGTCTAGGACCAACAACCAGTGGCTGAGCCAAGTGGCTGCTGCCTTGATCATAGTAAGTGTCCTTTTTACAGTTTCCATCAACCTATTCCCTACCTTTGCAGACGCCCTGGTGGACATTCCCCTCCTGGGTGACTTAGTCAAAGTCTTGCGCTTTACCGAGGGTCGAGCCAGTGGTGGAGACATTACAGACGGGGCCAATGTGAAAGAAATGATCGGCAGGGAGACCGACCAAGGCCAAGAGATTATCATCCATTTCGATGGTGACAGTCAGGCTACCTTCCCGGGTTATTACGATATTCGTTATAGTGACAACCCCTCCACTTTGTCCTTTACCATCAGTGGGGTACGGATGCTGTCCGCCCAAAAAGACTATGAAGCCATGAAGCAGCTATCCCTGGTCAAGGACGTATACACCTTGATCACCCTGGACGACTCCATGGTTCGATTTAATATTGTTTTTAATGAAGCGGTTGGCTATCTTGTGGAAGAACGGGCAGACCCATCTGCCTTGGTTGTGAGGGTTCAGGAAGATCCATCTCAAAAAACTGGAACCATTTATACGGTGAGAAGCCATTCTTACCCCTGGGGTGAGTCCTTTGGCATCCTGGAAGAGGGATTTTGGAAACGGGAGGATTACCGCATACTCAAGGACTCAGGAGGAGCCTTCCTATACGAGTTTGGCTCCTTCGCCACCAAAGACCAGGCCCTGGCTCATTTGGCAGACCTATCAGGCCAGATTGACTTGCAGTTGATAACTGAAGAACGCCCTGCAGATGCGCTCCCAACGAACATACCTGTGGACCACAACTTGGTGACCCAGCCCGAGGTCGAGGAATCTCAGGAGACTGAGCAAGAGGGACAGCAAGAACCGGGGCAGGCATTCTCTGTTTCAGTCACCGCAGACGGCAAGCAGTTCTACGGAGTCGTCACAGTGGGAACCGACCAACTGGAAATCCACAACACGGATCAGGGGGGAGCCCTTTATGGGGTTTATCCCTATGACCAAGTCACCCTACGCCAGACCAAGGGGGAAGCTTCCTTTGTCCTGGTCATTGAAGTAGGGGAGACCACTGTTCGAGTGAGCGGGGTGTATGGGGACTTCTTTGAGGTGCTTGGTGGCTATACGGATTTCACGAAGTAAATAGGGAGACATCCTTTACAAAGAGGCAAGTAGGGTATATCCTAATAACGAACAGTGTTCGTTATTGAAAGGAGCCCACCATGCGATTTGCCATGTGGTACGACGTCATGAAGCAACTGGCCTACAAGGACGCCCTCTATATAGACCTCCCCAAGGGAAAAGTCCACTATACGGACGCAGGCCAGGGTCCAGTGATCCTTCACTCCCACGGGTCCCCTTCGGGAGCCGATGTGGGTCCCATTTTTCTCAAGCACTTGGTCAACAAGGGCTACCGGGTCCTGACTCCGTCTCGGCCAGGCTTCCTTGGGACAGACTTGTCCATGGGACCTTCCATTGAGGACCAGGCGGACTTCTTTAAAGACTTCCTCGATGGGATGGGCATTGAAAAGGCCTTTATCCATGCCTGGTCAGCAGGGGGGCCACCGGCCATTGCCTTTGCCCACAAGTATCCTGAACGGTGTCAGGGATTGATCCTCTATTGTGCAGTTTCCCATACCTGGGTCCACAAGATCACTCGGTTTGAAAAAATGATCATGTCCGACAAGGGCATTTGGTGCCTCTATTCTTTGGGGTCTATTTTCAAGGAATCCATGCGGAAAAAGAGTGCCCAGGAACTGGGGTGTGACTATGACTACATTAAAAGAGATCCTGAGGCTATTGCCCTCTTGGACAAGTTTCTAACTATGACAGCACCACCCGCCCTGCGAAATCCAGGGTCTTTTAACGATATTGACAACTACAGCAAAATGGGTGACCTGCCCCTGGAAGAAATCAGGGTTCCCACCTTGGTGGTCTTCAGCCCATCAGACAACCAGCTACCGGTGACCAATGGAGACTTGCCTGCTGAAAAGATACCTGGGGCAGACTACCTGCGCTTTACACACGGGGGCCACATGCCCATGATCGACAAGGAAGCAGGCCTAGTGGAAGCAACCGTGCTGGATTTTTTGGAGAAACACCATGGTTCAAATTAAGAAAGAAGAAATTGACCAACGCATTCGAAAAGTTGCCCGAGACTTGTTCCTAGACCTGGGCTACCAAAAAGTGTCCATGCGGCGCATTGCCAGTCAATGTCAGGTATCGGTCAGTAACCTTTATACCTACTATAGAAAGAAGGAAGACCTATTCGACGCCTTGGCAGAACCCGTTTTGTCTGACCTCCAAGAGATGGGACTAGATCGTATCCCACAAGAATGGCGGACCAGTCCCCCTGCCTTTAAAGAAGACTTGGACCGGATTACCGGTCAAATGGTTGCCTATATTTGGGCCAACCAAGAGGCCCTCCGCCTCCTATTTCATAAAGCAGAAGGAAGCCATAGGGGGGACTTTCGCCAGGACTTGATCACCCGGTTTGTAAGAATGGAACAAAAAGCGGCTGAAGAAAAGGGGCGACTTGAGCACTTTTCCATAGAAATTTCTCCCCAAATGGTGGAGGGGATTTGTAGCCTCTATATCCATGCAATAGACACTTTTTTACGGGAAAAACAGGGCGAAGAACAACTAAAAGACCACATAAAGACACTGAATCGTTTTGTCAAATCCGGTTTAACTGGAATAATGGATTCGGTGTGGTAATATATTGTATTGATTTTCAAACAACAAGTTTTGTAACGCTTCGAAACTTGTTGTTTTTTGTTGTCTCAACCCATTGAAAATACTAGTGGAGATCAAGGTCTAAAGAAAAAAACCTTGTCACCCTGATTGTTTGCATATATACTGACAAAGGCGTGGATTTTTTGTAGAGAGGAGAATCGAAATGGAGCAAGGGAAAACGTTTGTGACAACGATTAACTGCATGGACGGTCGTGTACAGATTCCAGTGAATGAATACATGACGAACAAGTACAATGCAACATGGGTTGACACAATTACAGAAGCGGGTCCGAACAAAGTTTTGGCAGACGCAGACAATGCGGTACTTGTGGAGTCCATCAAGACTCGATATGAAGTATCCACTATCAAACACGAATCAAAGGCAGTTGCCATTGTTGGTCACTATGACTGTGGTGGTAATCCAGCTGAAAAACCTGAGCAACTTGAACAAATCCAAAAAGCATGTGACCTGGTTCGCACTTGGAACGAAAACGTTGAAGTCATCGGCCTATGGGTAGATGAGAGCTGGACGGTTACAGAGCTTTAAAAGTTTGACCTATGCTTCCAGTTAAGTCCAATCGGGAAGAGGAAGCGAGAAATCATTCATAATTACAAATCTATTTATTAAATTATTTATTTCGGATTAGGAGGGTTTCCTATGGAAAACAAAGGAACAAATCGCTGGTTTGTTGTATTTGGCGCAGTGCTACTACAACTTTGCCTTGGCGCAATCTACTCTTGGAGTCTGTTCAACCAGCCACTCGTTGACAAATTCGGTTGGGAAAAAGACAGCGTACTACTAACGTTCTCTATCGCAATCTTCGTATTCGCAGCTGCGACACTGATATCAGGTCGTCTGCAAGATCAAATCGGACCTCGTAAGGTAGCCATGATCGGTGGAGTGCTTTACGGTGGTGGTATGATCCTGGCGTCATTTGCAACGTCTCTACCTATGATGTACATCTCATACGGTGTAATCGCAGGTGCTGGTGTTGGCTTCGCTTACGTTTGTCCACTATCCACATGTGTTAAGTGGTTCCCAGAAAAGAAGGGCTTCATTACAGGTATTGCTGTTGGTGCCTTCGGCCTTGGTTCCATGGTGTTTAAGTCTGTTATCGAATTCTTCCTGAATACTACAGGCGTTTCTCAGACATTCATGTATGTAGGTCTGATCTACATGGTGCTTGTACTGATCGGTGCCCAGTTCCTTAAGGTTCCTGAAACAACAGGTACAGCTAAGACTGCTGCAAAAGCAGAAAGCAAGAACTTCACTGTTGGTGAAATGCTAAAGGAAAAGTCTTTCCTACCCGTATGGTTCATGTACCTCGTAGGTTGTTTGCCAGGCCTTCTAGTTATCGGTCTTGCCAAGGATATCGGTGTTGAAATGGCTAAGCTGGACCCAGCTGTAGCAGCCAACGCAGTTGGCCTGATTGCCCTATTCAACGCAGGCGGTCGTCTAGGGTGGGGTACAGTTTCTGACAAGCTAGGTCGTATTCAAGTGGTTCTCATCCTGTTCGTCCTGACAATCGGGTCCCTGCTATACCTACGTTTCATGCCACTAAACATGGTGACATTCTTCATTAGTTTAGCAGCGATCGCTTGTAGCTTCGGTGGTTTCCTATCCGTATTCCCAACTATCGTGTCCGACTTTTACGGCGTGAAGAACCTGGGTGCAAACTACGGTGTGGTATTCCAGGCATACGGTATTGCAGCAATCGCTGGTCCTTTCCTAAAGAAGGGAGCTGGTTCCCTAGGCATGACATTTATCATCGCAGCAGGTTTCGCAGTAATCGGGGCAGTGCTTGCAATGATCGTAAAAGGTCAGCGTGCAGCTGTTGCTAAAACTGCAAAAGCATAATTAGTTAACTCCAATAGCGTCCAAGTCATATGGCTTGGGCGCTATTTTTATTTTTTGAAAACCTTAGGGGTCACCTGTTTGTGTTCCTGCAAAGTTGAAAAACATGGGAATTCCTTGATATACTAGTACTACGATTAAAAGATGCGGTTTCGCCTAGGTCACTTGTGGATAAGTGAATTTCCTTGGCTGCCCTCTTATCCAGAAAGGAACAAGCCCCATGTGGATACTTTTTACCGTGGTTGTCGCGGTTGTCATACTCTTGTTTGCTATTGCCTACCACTTTACCAATGTCAGCTACCTGCCTAAGAAATGGGCACTGGCCGACACCTACGAAAAGGCGGTTGAAAAGGGTCAAATCGACCCTCAGGTCTTTGAGGCCATGGAGAAAGAAGAAATCTCGGTACCCTCGGCCTATGGCTATGACCTAGATGGCTTGTGGATGCCTGTCGAGGATAGTAATCGCACGGCCATTATCTGCCATGGCTATACCATGAACAAGTTTGGGTCCATGAAGTATACCCACGTCTTTAGGCGAATGGGTTTTAATGTTCTGATCTATGACCACCAGTTCCATGGGAAAAGTGGAGGAGACCTCTGTACCATGGGCTTTAGAGAAAAGAATGACCTCAAAACCATGGTGGACTGGTTGGAGAAAAAAGTGGGTCTTGGTGGAACCCTTGTGACCCACGGGGAGTCCATGGGGGGCGGTACGGTCCTCATGCATGCAGCCATGGACCACCGGGTCAGCGCAGTGGTGTCCGACTGTGCCTTTGCAGACACCAAGGACGTCTTTGCATACCGGTTAAAAGCAGACTACGGCCTGCCAGCCTTCCCCCTGCTCTATATGGCCAGCTTCATTTCCAAACTCCGAGTGGGGGCCTACTACTATGAAATTTCCCCTTGGTCAGTCATTGACCAAGTGACCATACCCGTCCTCTTTATCAATGGCACAGCCGATGACTATGTGCCCATGAGCCATACAGCCACCCTGTTTGACCGGAAGCCTGGGGTCAAGGAACTCCATATGGTGGAGGGGGCTGGGCATGCCCTGGCCTATGAGGCAGATCCGGGGGCCTATGAGGCTGTGGTGGAAGGATTCCTGTTGAACCATGTTTTGGCCCATGGACAGAGGGACTCAAATGTACACGAGGGGGTCCATGGGGAATAGCTCATGAAAGTTTTTCGGACATTATCTACCGACTGGGTATTCCTTTTGTGTACCTAGCCAAGGGCTTTAGTCGCTTTCTATTCACCGGGTTTGGCTACATGGCCATGGCCGTCTTCTATTTTTTTTGGTATGTATGCGAAGGAGTAATTATGATCGTTCTAACATCCGATGGGTTGTCTACCAAGTCCCTACGGGACTCCATTAAAAGACAAATTCCCCGGAAGGGTAAAGCAGCAATTATCACAACAGCTTCGGCAGAATACAAGGAAAAAGACAAGCATATTCCCTCCCATATCCTGGCCCTTTGCGAATTGGGTTACAGCATTAGCTGTATGGATGTGGAGCATGAAGACCCCAAGCGGTTAAAGGACTTTGACTTGATTTTGATCAACGGTGGCAACCCCTATTATCTCTTGCACCACCTCCGAAAGTCCGGTGCGGACAAGGTCCTAAAAGAAATGTCAGAGGCAGGCCGTACTCTGATTGGGGTCAGTGCGGGCAGTGTGGTCCTCCAGGAACGCTTTGACCTGATGGATTGTTATACTGCAGAAATGAATGCAGGGGTCCATGTGGACTCCAAAATTGGCGTGGGACTCACCAATTCCATTGTCATGCCCCATTATGACCGCTGCCAGCAGTTGTACCCAGCCTTTGAATCCAAGCTTTATGACTTTGAGCAAAAAAACCAGGTCAAGGTGACCCGACTCAAAGACGGCGAAGCCGTGATTATTAATGATGATGGGTCCATTGATCGGATTTTTGGGCGGGATGTGTAGGGAGAGTTCATAAATCAACTAAGGGCCAAACTGCTTAACTAAAGCAGTTTGGCCCTCTTTCATATTGGACAAAAATTCATATTGCCTCCGTTACCCCACGCTTGACATACCAAGGACAAGAAAACCCGTCCTTAGCGAACTTACACCAGGGTTTACAACGGGCACAAACGTCAACCGCTTGACCTGCTAGGGCTTTTTGAGACCACTGGGGGTCTGCCAGGAGGCCACGACCGATGGCAACCAAGTCTGTATGGTCTTTTTCCACCAGTTGCATGGCATCTTCCGGTTTTTTTAGGCCATAGACAGAGGCCACTGGAATGGTGACATGGTCACGAATGACCTTGCCCATATAAGTGATCTTGTGGAAGTCAAAGTCCTCTGGTGCTTCCAGGGACTCAGACCCTATACCGGATGACACGTTCAGGAGGGTTACTCCTGCGGCTTCTAGTTTTTTAGCCAAGTCAATGTCCTCAGCAAAGGTCGGATCATTGACCCCAAAGCGATAGGTAATCAAGAAATCACGTCCTACAGCTTCTTTTACAGCCTCAACAATTTCAAGTGTTAATCTATGGCGGTTTTCTATGGAGCCACCATACTGGTCAGTCCGGTGATTGGTCACAGAGGAGGTAAACTGACTGAGCAAATAACCATGGGCCCCGTGGATTTCCACCCCGTCAAGCCCAGCCTTTTCAGCCCGAACTGCCGCAGCTACAAAGTCTGCCTTGACCTGGTCAATCTGGTCCAGGGTCATGGCATGACAAGTCTTGTTCTTCACTTCATTGACAGAGGAGGAGTAGACCACGTCCCCAAAGGACTTCATGCCCGCATGGACCAGCTGGACAAAAACCAGGCTGTCATGTTTGTGGCAGGCGTCAGCAATTCTCTTGTACTGGTCAATATGGCCGTCTTCCCAAATCCCCAGCTCCGTGTCAATGATCCGGCTGTCTGGAGAGATGGCAGCAGCTTCTACCACAATAGTCCCTGTGCCGGCTTCCGCTCGAAGGCCATAGTGCCAGGCCCTGCTCACGGTCTCATAGCCATTGGGGTCTGCCCAGTTGAAACAGACCAAGGGGGGCATTAAAAGGCGGTTAGGGGTGGTTTTATGGCCGATCTGGACCGCATCTTGTAATTTTTGCATGTTTTTCTCCTTAAAATGTAGGCTTTTTATCTAGTGTATCATAATATTTCGGAATACGAAACATCTCCGCTTTGTCAGGGGAAAACGTTATGTCTGAAAATTAAACAAAAATAAGTTGCTTCTATAGATGAATCAGAGTATGATAGGTCAGTATGGTAATTTGACTGAGAGGTATATTTTGGATAATAGAAAGCAAATTTTGAACGTAGCGGTAATCGCTCACGTTGACGCAGGAAAGTCCACATTGGTAGATGCCCTTCTGTCCCAATCTGGCGTATTCCGTGAGAATGAGGCAGTAGTAGAGCAGGTAATGGACTCCAACGATCTGGAGCGTGAACGTGGCATTACGATCTACTCCAAGAACTGTGCCATTGAACATAAAGGTTTGAAGCTAAACATCGTAGATACACCGGGCCACGCTGACTTCTCTTCTGAAGTAGAGCGAATTATCCGTACGGTAGATACGGCCATTCTGTTGGTGGACTCATCTGAGGGTCCTATGCCACAAACGCGATTTGTACTGCAAAAAACATTGGAGCGGGGTCTGAACCCAATCCTTTTCATTAATAAGATCGACAAAAAAGACCAGCGGGCTGAAGAAGTTGTGGACATGACCTTTGACCTCTTCGTTGAGCTGGGTGCAACAGACGAGCAGTTGGACTTCCCAATCGTTTACGGTGTTGCCAAAGAAGGTGTTGCCATCCGTGATATGGCAGATCCCCAGGAAAACCTGAACCCACTGTTTGATATCCTGCTGGAAAAATATGAAACATACCCTAACCTGGACGAGGACTCCCTACAGCTACAGGTGTCTTCCCTTGCTTATGATGAGTACATTGGTCGACTGGGTGTAGGCCGGATTACAAAGGGTACCATTAAGAAGGGCCAGCGGATCAGCCTGGCGAAACGAGACGGTTCCTTTGTTCAAGGCAATGTAACCAAGTTGTTCGTAAACGAAGGCCTCAAGCGGGTAGAAAAGGACCTAGCCCACTCTGGTGACATTGTTACGGTGGCTGGTTTCAGTGATGTAAGTATCGGGGAGACATTTGGTATTCAAGACCAGATTGAGCCCCTACCAATGATCGACATTGAAGAACCAACCCTGTCCATGAACTTCCTTGTAAATGACTCACCATTTGCCGGTAACTCCGGTAAGTACCTGACGTCCCGTCACGTCAAGGCTCGTCTTGAGCGTGAACTGGAAGTCAACGTGGGTCTTCGTGTAGAAGAACTGGAAGGGAAGGACGGCTGGAAGGTGTCTGGTCGAGGTGAACTTCACCTGTCTATCCTACTGGAAAACATGCGTCGTGAAGGTTACGAGGTAGGTGTTTCCAAGCCGGAAGTACTCATGCACGAGACAGACAATGGCATTGAAGAGCCATTTGAGCGGGTGATCATTGACGTGCCTGACGAGTTCTCTGGTACGGTGATCAACGCCCTCAACCTCCGTAAGGGAACCATGGAGAACATGTTCTCTGAGAATGGCTTTACACGAATTGTCTACATTGTCCCAACCCGTGGTCTTCTGGGATACAAGTCTCAGTTTATCAACGAGACCCGTGGGGAAGGTACAATGGTACGTTCTTTTGCCCATTATGACGCCCATGCCGGTGACGTGCCAAGACGTTCCAATGGTGTACTGATCGCCCAAGAGAAGACAGCAACCATGGCTTACGCCCTGTCTAACCTTAGCGAGCGGGCAACCATGTTCGTAGGTCCAGCTGTGGACGTATATGAAGGTATGGTTGTGGGTATGAACTCCCGAAGTGACGATATGGTGGTTAACCCAGGCAAGAACAAGAAGCTGACCAATGTCCGTGCTTCTGGTTCTGACGACGCCATTAAACTCCAGAAGCCAAGAGTCTTCACTTTGGAAGAAGCCCTTGAATTCATTGAGCATGACGAACTGGTGGAAATTACGCCTGACGAGATTCGTTTGCGTAAGAAGATCCTAAATACGCAAGACCGTTACAGATACAATAAGAACCTACTGAAAAAGTAGTGAATCATGACCTCCACCTTGCGTGGAGGTTTTGCTTTTGATTGCTAGCTTTCTGTGTCCTGAGTAAGTTCCAGGTGATTGTGGTATTAATACAAGATATGATAGGGCAAAGAATAGCCAAGGATCACCATGAAGGAGTCTGGCATGAAAGCATATATAGGTCTTGATATCGGCGGAACAAAAATTTTGGGCGTCCTCTACAATGAGGCCCATGAGCCCATAGCCCGGGTCAAAAAGAAGACCAAGGCTGCTTCGGGGAAAGAGGCGGTTTTGGACCAGGTCCACAAGGTGGTTGGGGGCCTACTGGAAAAGGCACGCGACCAGCATATTGAAGTGGACTTACAGGGGATCGGGGCTGGGTGCCCGGGTTTTATCGTCGAGGAGTCCACCATCGTATTCACCCCCAATATTCCCCTGAAGGACTTCAACTTGGCCGAGGTCATGGAGTCCACCTACGGCGTCCCCTTTGTTCTAGGAAATGACGTCAATGTGGCCATGTACGGAGAGTGGAAGGCTTCCGACATGCAAGCGGCAAAAAATGTCTTGGGCCTATTTGTTGGAACCGGTGTCGGTGGGGCCATCATCATCGACAGCCACCTCTACACGGGCCAAGGGGGTGCTGCTGAGATCGGCCACATGGTGGTCAATCCGGAAGGTGCCATTTGCGGCTGTGGCTCTCAGGGGTGTCTGGAAGCTTATGCATCCAAAACAGGTATTCAAAAAGCCATTCAGGCTCAAATACGAAAAGGACGCAAGTCCCTCCTAAAAGACCTCATGGAAGCGGATGGGCCCGTGGTGAAAAGTTCCAGCCTGGCAAAAGCCTATGAAGCGGGTGATAGCCTTGCTGTGGAAGTCTTGGACCGGGCTGCCTATTATCTAGGCATTGCTGTGGCCAACCTGGTGAATCTCTTTCACCCAGACCTGATCATCCTAGGGGGTGGCATGGTCGAGTCCCTTGGAGATGCGCTCCTGCCAAAGATCACAGAGGAGGCCAGCCGTCATACCCTGACCGGCTTGGTCGAGGGGGTTCGATTCCGCTTGTCCCATTTGAGTGACGATGCTGGTGTCTATGGGGCCTATAGGTTGATTTTGGATCACTTAAGCCAAGATGCGTGATGATTTGTGGTAAACTATAGGAGATACCAACAATAGATAGAGGATTTTATGATCGACTTATTTCTCCAATTTGACATTAGTCTATATTCTGTTTTGCTCTTGTGTGGGGTACTCTTTACCATGCACATGCAAAAAGCCACTGAAAGCTACTCAGGCAAGTTCTTCAGGTGGCTGGTTTCTGTGAACATATACATGCTCATATTTGAAATTGTGTCCTGGCAGTTTGACGGCTTGCCTGGCCAGTTTAACTGGTATGCCAATTATATAAGTAACTGGCTGTTTGGCTGGTCAACGCCTATTATTACCTGTGTCTGGGCCTCCTATATTGACTACCAAATGTTTGGTTCGGTGGACCGCCTGCGCAAACGGTGGTTTTATATTTATCCCGTGGTGGCCAATACCATCCTATTTATCATTAACTTCTTTAGTCCCATTGTCTTTAGTGTTAGCCCAGACAATGTCTATGCTAGAGAGCCCTTTATGTGGATGATCATTGTCATCAACACGGCCACTTTGTTTTATATCTGTTGGATGGGCTATCAGAACCGCCATACCATCCAAAGGGAAATTGGTTTTGTTTTGATTATGTTTGTGGCTTTCCCTGCTGTTGCGGCAGCCATCCAGGTTATGGTCTATGGGGCCTTTATCCTTTGGCCCATGATGGCCGTCACCCTGGTGATCACCTATATTTTCTTAGAAACGGTTTCTTCCTCCAAGGATTACTTGACGGGTGTTTACAGTAGAAATAGGGTAGACCAGTACATTGACCTGCTTCTGGCTCAAGGGAAAAGTTTGGTGTAATCATGCTGGACCTGAATGACTTTAAACCCATCAATGACAAGTTTGGCCATCAAGTGGGCGACCATGCCTTGATCGCCTTTGCTTGGGCCATGAAAAAGACCTTTGCCAGTGAAAAAATGGTGGCCCGTTATGCTGGAGACGAGTTCCTTGTGGTGACCCATCCCATGACCCAAAGAAAGGTAGAGGAGTACAAGGTCCGCCTCCATGAGCTTTTGGACAAACAGGCAGAAGACCAGCAATATGTCTTTCCTTTGACTTGTAGTATGGCTATACAACCTGGGATCAGAATGTGGAAAACGCCTATGCCAGAATCATGAAGGCAGCCGATGAAAATATGTACAAGGACAAGCGTAAGACCAAAGAGGCTCAAGACTAGGTCTAGATATCATGCTTTGTTAAGGCTGAGCCAGACTTGTACTTCCCGAAATGAATATCGCATATGTAGATAATTAGAGAAGTTGTTCCCCTTGGGGAGCAACTTTTTTAGGTGGAGGGAACTTTTTCTGAAACCCTGTCGTCATATGGGTACAAGCACTTAGAAAAGGAGAAGGCAATGAAAAAATTAGAATTTGCAGTGATCGCCCTTGCAGTGATCACTTTGGCTACAGGATGTGGCGCCCAGCCACAAAAAATTGATGATGGTGGACTAACACCGGAGCCAACAAGTCAGGTGGTTTCAACAAGTGGTGAAGAGACAGGGAGTGGTGAGCAAACCTACGACCAGTACGTGACTGTAGGAGAGATCATTGAGATTGAAGCAGGCAAGGTCCATGTTCTTACTGGGGATATTGCACAAATCTTTGACGTAACCCAAGAATCATTAGACCAGGTTTACATTGGTGAGACGGTGGGCATTGAGGAAATTGAAGGTGGCCAGCGGGTGGTTCCCTTCAAGATCAAAGATTTTTCTGTTCGCCATACCAACATGGGTCATATGATTGATCTTAAAACTGGCAAGGTGAAGACCCTTAAAGAAGGGGATGGGGAAGTGGAAGTGGCTATCGACGTGGAGGGCCAAGAGATTGTTTCCACTTACACAGGAAAAATCCACTTGGTTGAGGGAAATACCTATGATTTTGACCTCATGTCCTTTGGTGATGGCAAGCCATTCATCCTGGATATCTATGATCCAGCTTCCATTACCAGTATGACCATAGACAAACTCATTCGAGAGGACAATGGCAACCTGACCATTTTTGCCAAGGATGCTGATGGGGGCGAATACTACGTGCCCACCTACCATGCTGTGAAGAACTTTAACTTCAGTGACTTGCAAGTGGGTGACCAAATTGATGTGTATGTAACCCTTCTCATGGAGAGTTTTCCCATGCAGGTGGAAACCAACAAGATTATATTGAAATAGGTTCATTTAACGATTAGAGCAAAATATGAAGCCCCCATACTTACGGAGTGAAAGTTCCGATAAGGATGGGGGATTTTGGGTACAAGCCACTTAAGAGAATCTACTGGTCAGACGGATAAATAATGATATAATAGATCGTTAAGTTGAAAGTACGTGAAAGGGTGAAGCCCATGACTAAGCAAAAAAGAGATAGTAAGAGAAAATCGACAGGACCGTCAGGGTCTGGTTCTAAACATAAAGGTAGACGAAAATCACCTGGTCGTCCCCGTAACGACGATGGGAATCGCTTTGAGTCCAAGGGTCGTCGTGGCGAGGGCCGAAGCGGAAGTGACCATAAGAATAGCGGGCATAAAAACAGTGGCAAATCTGGTGACAAGAAGCAGGGTCGACAAGGCAAGGGGCAGGCCCCCTTTGGTGGTAGAGCCCAGTCTAAACGGGACCACGCCCATGGAAAAACAGAGTCAAGACGGCAAGAGGCCCTTCAAACCCATATGGTAACTTGTACGGGCATGGACCATGAGGGCCTAGGCCTGGGCAAAATCGACGGTGAGGTCCGCGCCATTCCAGGCATGCTCCTTGGCGAAAAGGTGGAAGTACAGGTTAACAAGTACATGAAACATGCAACACCTAAATTGGTCCATGTGCAAAAGGCTTCCAAAGACCGGGTAAAACCACCCTGTCCATACTATGAAGCCTGTGGGGGCTGCCAGCTCCAGCATGTCAACAAGAATGGCCATGACAAGTTTAAAGAAGATGTGGTTCGGAACCTTTTGGGTCAGTATGGTCCCGTGAATACGATTTTTGCTGCAGACAATCCATTCAACTACCGTAACAAGAGTCATACGACGTTTGGCCGAGGTCGCAGGGGTCAGACTATTTCTGGCTTCTATGCTGCGGGGACCCATGACATTGTGGAGGTGGCTGAATGTATGATTCAGGACCAACGGGCCAATGACATTATTAATACCATTCGGGGTATGATGAAGTCCTTCAAAATGAAACCCTACGATGAGGATTTCAAGGAAGGTTTTCTCCGCCATATCCTCATTAAGACAGCCTATAAAACAGGCCAAGTGATGGTGGTTATTGTTGCTGGAACACCTGTCTTCCCTGGTAAAAACAACTTTGTGAAGGCCTTGAAAAAGGCCCACCCAGAGGTGTCCACGGTTATCCTCAATGTGAACAACCGAAATACCAGTATGGTTCTTGGGGACAAGGAGACCGTTCTCCATGGCAAGGGAACCATTATTGATGAACTATGCGGACTCCAGTTTGAGCTGTCCTCCAAGTCCTTCTATCAGATCAACCCACCTCAAACAGAACGCCTTTATAACAAGGCCATTGAAATGGCCCAGTTGACCGGTGAAGAAACCGTTATTGATGCCTACTGTGGCATTGGTACTATTGGTCTTATTGCAGGCAAACAGGCCAAGAAGGTGATTGGTATAGAAGTCAATGAGGACGCCGTGCGGGACGCCATTCGAAACTCCCGCCGAAATAAAATGAAGCATGTCCGTTTCTATCAAGGAGACGCTGGTGAGTTCATGGTAGACATGGCAGCCAGTGGGGACAAGGCAGACGTGGTACTCATGGACCCGCCTCGGGCTGGTTCAGACGAAAAGTTCCTCTCCAGTGTGGTGACTCTGGGTCCCAAGCGGGTGGTCTATGTGTCCTGTAACCCAGTAACCCAGCAAAGAGACTTGAAGTACCTGACTGACAATGGGTATGAAGTGGTGGAAATCCAGCCGGTGGATATGTTCCCACAGACTTATCATGTAGAGTGCTGTGTGTTGATGAAATTGAAATAGTGGCAAGTCCAAGTTAACTCAACCTATTTATTTAGGTTGAGTTTTTTGATATACTTTTAATACTGGTGTTTAAATATTTTTAACATGAGTTAGGAGGTAATTAGGTGAGTAGTACAGAGAAAAAAGAAAGATTAGCATGGCTAAAAATTGATAATAACGAGATTACATTAATAAACCCTGAAGATGGTACTGTAAGGACTTTTGAGTATACAAATGCAATTAATGATGTAAAGCTCCTATGGGATTCTTATTTATATATTGAAAAAATAGATGAAGATAATGAGATGTATTTTGAGTTATACTCGAGCTTAGATTCAAACTTCAAAATCAAAGGGTATGCTCTTAATGAGCTGAAAATAAATAATATTTTATATGGTTTGGCGATAAAGGATAAGGCAAATAGACAGTTCTTTGTCTACTTGAGAAATAAAAATGGATTTGTGAATGAGATACTTAGAGATCATTGTACTGGAAAGTATCTATATATCAAGAATCCAGTACTGATAGAAGACAATGAGATGATATACCTTCAATATACCTCAAAAGGTAAATCATACAGGTGTAGGTTAAATGAAGATGAAGGTTTTGATGAAGGTGCCTATTTTATAGATAGTGTTATAGATAAATAGGTTATTGGAAAACAAATTGGAGGTTTTTGAAATGAAAACAACAAGAAGAATTATGGCACTAGTAATCGTGCTAACAATGGTACTAAGTTCATTTAGTATGGTTTTTGCAGGAACAGACGAACCATCTAGTTGGGCAAATGAATTTGTAGAAAACGCAAAGAGCAGAGGAAAACTTACTGAAGACGGTAGAATGTTTAGTGATTATCAAACATCTATCACAAGAAAAGATTTCGCTTATCTTGGTGTAATGATTTATGAAGAAATTACTGGTAAGAGTGCAACTGTACTTGGTGAAGCTTTTACTGATTCAACTGATGACTATGTTCTAAAGGCAAGAGCGCTTAACATCGTAAGTGGTGTTGGTAATAATGCTTACGACCCTTCAAGAAATATCACAAGACAAGAACTTGCGATTTTATTCATTAATATCTTTAAGTCAGCAGGTGTTTCTTATGACACTACTAAAGGCGCTGAATTCGCTGATGATGCAACAATCGCATCTTGGGCAAAAGAGTCGGTTTATCTAGCGAGAGCAAACAACTTAGTTTCGGGTGTTGGTGGTAACAAATATGACCCACTAAACGGTGCTACTATTGAACAATCACTTATTATGTATATTAGAGCAGTTGAGAAGTTTACAAATGCTCCTATCACTGAAGGTGAATATGGAACAGCTCCTACTCTTGCTGAATTAGACGCTAAGTTTAATATCCCAACTGGTTTTGGTGTTGTTAATACTATGCAAACAAATGGTCTTTATGTTTTAAGTGGTTCTTACTCAGGTGAAAAAGTTTCGGCAGATATTTCTACTGATTGGTCTGATCCTAACATGGATGAATATTCATTAAAGCAGGGTATTGGTTTTGAAGCAAAAGGCACATTCTTAAATAAGTCTTTAGAGCTTGGTGTTGACGAGCAAACTTATAATGATTTCTATGAAATCCCTAAGCAACCGTTGATTAATGTTCAAGGTTACGAAAGAGCTCATATCGAGACTATCTTTGATACGGTGGTAGCAGGGACTAAGGGAGCAACCCTAGGTCCTGTTGTAGAAGGTACTGCTAAAGGTTCGATGTATTTAGTCTATCCGTCGCATGTGATTAAAGTCTCAGCTGACCCTATGGACGCGTACTTCTACATGACTATCTATCCTGTTAATGATTCGTGGATTCAAGAGAATTTCCAAGGAATCCTTGATTTATCAACTACAGTAGATTATAGATAATTAGTTTCCAAAAACCTTTATATAACTAGATTATGGGCGAGACCATTAGACAAAACGTCTTGGTTTATCGTCCATATGGAACTCGCTATGCTCGTTCGATACTTGGTTTATTACAAGGTTCATTTAAAAGGAGAAGATAAAATGGAGTATAAATTTGGTGATATAGTAATAAAAGAAACTAAAATAATTAAGCAATTGAAAAGCCTTCCTAGTGGAGAGTATAATACCCATGAACTAAAAAGAATATTTACTGGTAATGGAGGTATAAATACGGGAAAGAGTGCAGGTGAATCATGGAACGCTCATTTTGGGAAAATAATAAAAGATTTTTCTAGAGAGCATAAAGAACTAATAGAAGAAATTCAATCTAATACTCCAATAAGTGTTGATGGTAAAAAGACAACATCATCAATATGGATGTTAAGAACAAATATAGAACCCTCTAAGGAATAATTCCTTAGAAGGTTTTTTTTTTGTTTTATTTAGTCTGATCATAGAGAGTATCGAGTGTTTCTATCGAAAAATCTGACTTTTGATTAAAATGGTGGATATATGCTAATGTTTCAACGAGGTTAAATGTAATAGGTTCGTCATCATTTAGTTGAGCATTATCTGAAAATTCATCTTTTGAATTGTACCCACACTCAGGAATTGAAATAGTAAATTCATTAACAGGAAACTCATAAAGAGCTTTCTTTAATGCTTTAACAAGTAATGGATTACTGAAGAACTTGATAAAATCATATATTACAAGTTGGCTGAATGGGTACTCGGTTAATTTACGTGCTAAAAAGTGAATATTAACTGAAGTGTAATCTAGAACCATAATATTATTATCACCCAATTCATTCAATAATTTTTGGATTTGGATGTTATTTTCTGGACTATCGGCGATAATTGTTATTGGCTTCATAAAGTTTTCTTCACTGTTGAGTTGTGTATTTGGCAATAGTTTTTTGACGAAAATGGCAAAACTTTTTGAACAGTACAA
>CAYFHQ010000014.1:0-48523 GCA_964342805.1 uncultured Peptostreptococcaceae bacterium
CCGTGTCGAAAACAGCAACCATTGGTGCCTGTGGAAGAAGTTCTTGCATAGCTTCAATACCCATGATGTTTGGTGGGTTGTGTAGTGGAGCAAGATCAATACAATCACGTAGTGCAGCCATTACTTCATTGTCGATGATTACAGACGCAGAGTACTTTTCACCAGCGTGAACAACACGGTGGCCTACAGCTTTGATTTCATTGATTTCTTTGATCGCACCAAATGTTTCGTTTGTAAGTGCCTTTAGAACTTCACCTAGTGCTTCTTTGTGGTCGTTCATTGGTGTTTCGATAACTTCCTTGTCACGACCTTCAGTTTGATGCTTCAAACGGGAACCATCAATACCGATACGCTCAACAAGACCGCTCGCTAGAACTGACTCGTCTGCCATGTTTAGTAGCTGGTACTTCAGTGAAGAAGAACCACAGTTGATAACCAATACATTCATGAAAAGAACCTCCTTAGCAATTTTTGCTCACCTATTCCTCGAATCACAGGTTCGCGTTGCTCTTTGCATTTTGTATACAATTCGTGAGGCCAAATAAAAAAACCCCGAGTTCCCTATGTAATTCCCATACATCATTTATTATAAACAAGTCGACGAAGATTGCAAGTAAATGACTGGATTTTCATGCATCAAAAGTGTACTTGTTAAGAAGATTTCAAAAGGTATAATAAGGTTACAGCATAAGGAGGTAAAACCCTTGGAAATATTAGGATTGATCACCGAGTACAACCCCTTCCACAACGGACACGCCTACCATATTGAACAGGCAAAAGCCAAGACAGGTGCCACCCATACCATTGCCGTCATGAGTGGCCAATTCGTCCAGCGGGGAGAGCCTGCTATCTTCGACAAATGGACCCGGGCCCGGGCCGCCCTATTGAATGGCATTGACCTGGTGCTTGAACTACCGACCGTCTATGCCACTTCCAGCGCAGAGTACTTTGCTGGCGGGGCCATTCGCCTGCTCAATGACCTCCAGGTTGTTGACCATGTGGTCTTTGGCAGCGAGTCAGACAATATCGAGATTATTGACCAGGTAGCCAAACTCCTTTTGAACGAACCCCCAGCCTTCCAGGAGGCCCTCAAAGACCATTTACAAAAAGGCATGGCTTATCCCAAGGCCAGACAGTTGGCCTTAGAAGAAACCCTGTCTGGAAAAAACATACCTGTAACCCCCAACGACATATTGGGCATAGAGTATGTCAAGGCCATCCACCACTTGTCCAGCCCCATCAAGCCCCATACTATTAAACGGATTGGTGCCGGTTACCACGACCTGGACGTGTCCAAACACATATCCAGTGCCACGGGAATTCGCAAGGCCATACATGAGGGTGACATAGGTCAAGCCCTGTCCTCGGTTCCAAATTCAGCCCAAAACATGTACGAACACCATATAAAAGATGCGGTCCACCCGGCTTCACTTTTCAACTACCTTCAATACCACTTGCTGACCCATCGTCCAGACAGCCTGCTCCAATATCCCGATGTGTCTGAAGGATTTGAGAACACCTTGGCTAAGGCCTTTATCGCAGAAGACTATGATGCCCTCTTGGCCCGTCTCAAGTCCAAGCGTTACACCCAAACAAGGATACAGCGGATTTTACTTTCCATTTTTCTTCAAAAATCCAAGAGCCTCCAGGACCAGGCCAGCAAACTGACTGACCCACTTTACGCTAGAGTATTGGGCTTCACACCCAAGGGCCAGGAAATCATCCGGGCCATTAAAGGTCAAGAACATGCAAGCCTTGTGACCAAGCCCCATAAGTTTACGTCAGACAACCCTGTACTGGAACAGATGAACCTCTTGGACCAGCAGGCAACTGACCTCTATAGTCTCCTGAGTGAGACCGTTTCCTTTGGGGATGACTGTAGACGGCAGCCGGTACAGGTCAAGTAAAACAAAAGAAGACCAGTCCTTGATCGCCCATATGTGGCAGATCACGGACTGGTCTTTGTGTATGTATTTAGGACTAGAGACATTATTCCTGCGCTAGTTAATAGGCTCACCTATTACCTGCGCCATATCAGTAGGGGCTACCTATTCCCTGCGATAGCCGCTTAACTCACGGAGGTTTTGCTCAACAGTCTGGGTGGCGTCTACAATATTCTTCCTTAGGTTGAGAAGCATGTCTTCAGCATACTCGTAGGCACCTTCCTTGATATCTTCTGCTAGGCGCTCTGCTTCCATAATGATTTCTTCCGCCCTTTCCTTGGCTTGACGTACGATTTGATGCTCATCCACCAACTGGTGCATGCGTTCGTCCACTTCAGCCATCATACGGGCTTCTTCCATTTTGGCGTTTTCTACGATTTTCATTTCGTCTTGCTGGGCGTTCATGACGATGGCGTCAGCCTGCTGCTGGGCCTCGTCCATAATTTGATTTTTCTGTGACTTGATCCACTTCACGTGTTGGTACTCTTCAGGTAGTAGAATGTTGATCTCACGGATAATCTCCTGGATTTCGTCGCGATCAAGCATCACCTTTCCCGTCAAAGGGATCACTGCCAAGTTGTCGATTTTATCTTCAAATTCTTCTAAGAGATTTAGTACTTTCAAGTCTAAATTATATTGACTCATGTTACTCACCCCTATTCACCCCCATGGTATTTTTCGTCCATTTTATTTTTGACAAGTGGTGGCACCAGTTCTTCAATGGGCCCACCCAACTTGAATATTTCCTTTACAAGGCTAGAACTCAAATAGCCATACTCGGCTGAAGTCATCATAAAGACCGTTTCAGCCTTTGGGTCCAGTTTTCGGTTCATTCCAGCCATCTGGAACTCCACTTCAAAGTCGGAAATAGCCCGTAGACCTTTGACAATAACGTCTGCTTGGTTTTGTCGCAAGTAGTCCACCAGCAAGCCACTAAAACAATCCACTTCCACATTGGGCAAATGGGCAGTTACGTCACGGATGATCTCCACCCGTTCTTCAGCCGTAAACAAGGGCTTTTTGCTTGTGTTCAAGCCGACCACTACAATCAGTTTACCAAAAAGCTTGGCACTTCGCTCTATAATATCTAAATGCCCCTTGGTAATGGGATCAAAACTACCAGGATAAACAGCTGTTTTCATTTTATGGCCTCCCATAAATCCGGACCATGGTACGTCCATACTTCTTTAGCTTGAGGGTCACCAGGTCCCCCACTTCTTCAGGAATGTCCTCGCCATTTTCATATTCCACCACAACAAGCCCCTCTTGGCTTAAGAGGCCACAAGCCAGGATCTTTTCCACCGTTGGTTGGATTAAGCCTCTGTTATAAGGGGGGTCCATGAGGATCAGGTGGAAGGCTTCCTCAGACCGTAGGCGTTCAATGGCCCGGTCCACGTCTGCAACCAAGAGACGTGTCCGGTCTGTCAAACGGGTCTTCTCTAGGTTGTCCTTAATTACCTTTTCACACTTTTTACTTTGCTCAACCAAGACAACTTCACTTGCCCCTCGGCTGGCTGCTTCTATACCTAGACTACCAGAACCAGAAAACAAATCTAAGGTTCTTTGGTCATATATTTCATGTTGAATCAAATTGAACAGGGACTCTTTCACACGGTCAGTGGTTGGACGGGTGTCTATTCCTTCTATGGTCTTCAGTTGAATGCCCCGTGCAGAGCCAGAAATTACTCTCATGTATATCATCCTTCCCAGGATTATTCTAACAAAAAAACGCTAACGGCGTAAGGCGGTTAAATGGAAAATTCTTTAAACAAGGGCTTGGTAATCCGCTGGATCAAGACCCGGGTTTCCGAGTCTCCCTCTTGGGTAAACTTGTCCACTAGGGCAACCGCAGCTGCCTGGGTCTGGCGGAGGAGGTCTCCATCCTTGGACAAATTGGCCAATCGCAGCTCAGGAACCCCGTGCTGGCGGGTGCCAAGCAATTCTCCCGGCCCCCTCAGTTCAAGGTCCTTGTCAGCTATTTTAAAACCATCTGTGGTTTCGACCATGGTTTTTACCCGCTCCTGGGCAATCTTCCCCAGTTTGCCACTGACCAGGAAGCACCAAGATTGGTATTGGCCCCGTCCCACTCGCCCACGGAGCTGGTGGAGTTGACTCAGACCAAAGCGTTCACAATCCTGAATGACCATGATGGACGCATTGGGCACATTAATGCCGACCTCTATGACGGTTGTGGATACCAAGATATCCGTTTCTCCGGATGCGAAAGACCGCATGACCGCATCTTTTTCCTTGGCCTTCATTTTGCCATGGACAAGTCCGACCTTGAGGTCTGGATAGATGGTCGTGGACATTCTTTCATAAATGCTAGTCGCTGACTGGAGGTCAAGGACTTCAGAGTCCTCTACCAAGGGACATACCACATAGGCCTGACGCCCCTCTCCGACCTGCTTGCGAATGTACTCATACATGTCGTCATACTTGTTTGGCTTAATAAACCTCGTTTTGATCGGTATCCGGCCCACAGGTAGCTGGTCAATGACGGACACGTCCACATCACCGTATAGGATCAGGGACAGGGTTCTAGGTATGGGGGTTGCAGACATGATGAGCATTTCTGGAACCATGCCCTTGGCACTGAGTTTGTTTCTTTGGCGTACACCAAAGCGGTGTTGCTCGTCGGTGATGACCATGCCCAGGTCTTGAAAGGCCACGTGGTCTTCCAGGAGGGCGTGGGTTCCAATGACCATTTGGCTTTCTCCAGACTCTAGGCGACCAAGGACACTTTTTCGGTCCTTAACACTACCTGTGAGCATGTCCACTGTGACACCCAGGGGGGCAAATTGCTTTTGGTAGCTTTCAAAATGCTGCTCTGCCAGTATTTCTGTGGGAGCCATGAGGACCGCCTGCTTGCCATTGAGGACAGCCAGATACATGGAGAGCATGGCGATTAGGGTCTTGCCTGACCCTACGTCTCCTTGGATCAACCGGTTCATGTTCTTGTCGCTATACATGTCCTTTTGGATGTCCAACCATACTTTTTCCTGGGCTGGTGTCATGGAAAAAGGCAGGGTTGCTAAAAATTGGTCTAGGGCTTGATTTTTGGCCTGGTATACCTTGCCTTTTTGGTCTCCAAAGCTCTTTTTTAGGAAGAGGAGGCCCACTTGAAGGCTGAATAACTCCTCGAATACAAATCGACGTCTGGCCTTTTGCAGGTCTTCCACTGACGTTGGGGTGTGCATTTGTTGAACCGCCCAACCTTTTGCTGGCAAGTCAAAGTGGTCCAGCATGTCCTCTGGCAGGTTTTCTTCCACATAGGGCAGGGCCAGGGGAATGACACTTCCATGGAGCTTGATCATGTCTTTTTGACCGATCCCTTCCGTGAGGTTGTAAACCGGTTCTATCCGTAGGAACTGGTCGATTTTGGGGTCGTCATGGGCAATGAACTCAGGGTGGAAAAGGGTCACCTTCGCCCCCTGACGCTTGGGCTGACCATAGAATAGGTAGGTCTGGCCCGCTTGAAAGCGGCCCTTGAGCCATGCAGCGTTGAAAAATACGGCCTCCCCCTTTGCCATACCATCGGTTAGGCCGATTTTCAGTAGGCCCTTGCGCTTGCCATATGAGGGTGTGCCTCCAACGGAAACAACCGTGGCCTCAAAAACTGCGCCCATGCCTTCCTCTGCTTGGGAGAAGTATTTCACATCACGCTTGTCCACGTAAGACCTCGGCCAGTTGTACACGGCATCCTCAAAAACGTGGAGACCAAGGCGTTCCAATTTGATTTGTTTTTTGGGCCCAACGCCCTTGATCATACCCAATGATGTGTTTAGCATGTTCCCTCCCCAGGGTTGATTGATAATAGCTAAAAAGCCGCCGAGTTCACTCAGCGGCTCTTGGTGTCAAATATGTTTGCTAATGAAGAGACTACTCAATGGAGCAGATGTAGTAGTAAAGAGGTTGTCCACCTTCATATACTTCTACTTCTAGGTCTTCGTACTTCTCTTCCAGTTCGTCAGCTAGTTCCTGAGCCTGTGCTTCGTCAATGTCTTGGCCGTAGTAAATCGTCATGATTTCTGCGTCCTCGTCAATGGCGTCGTTTAGGGCTTCAATAGCCACGTCATGGAGGTTCTGACCAACCGACTTGATTTCACCCTCTGCTACGCCAAGGATATCGTCTTTCTTGATTTCCAGGTCGTTAAAAACGGTGTCACGAACGGAATAGGTTACTTGAACTGTCTTGACTTCTTTGACTGCGTCTACCATGGAAGCTAAGTTTTCTTCCGCTTCTGAAGAAGGATCAAAGACGAGCATAGCTGCGATTCCTTGAGGAATGGTCTTTGACGGTACAACGTGAACGGACTTGTCAGACAAAGTTTGCGCCTGCTGGGCAGCAAGAATAATGTTGCTGTTGTTGGGCAGGATAAAGATCTGTTCTGCATTGGCACCTTCCACAGCCTTCATAATGTCCTCAGTGGACGGATTCATGGTTTGACCACCTTCAATAATATGGTCAACGCCCAGATCACGGAGGATCTTGGCGATGCCTGAACCCATGGCTACACCGATAAAGGCATAGGGCTTGGTTGGCTCCTCAGCTACCACTGCACTTTCAGGAGTCGTTCCCTCTTCCTCTAAGATCGTGGAGTGCTGCTGCTTCATATTCTCAATTTTGATGTTGAGTAGTTCACCGTACTCCACAGCCAGTTCCAGGGCACGGCCAGGATTGTTGGTATGAACGTGGATTTTAATCAAGCCATCGTCTTCAACAAAAACAACACTATCACCCAATTTCAGGATTTCTTCCTTCAGGGGCAGGTTGCCTTCCTTGCCAGCGTCCACAATGAACTCTGTACAGTAAGCGAACTTAATGTCTTCTGTATTGAATGACGCCTGAGCGGACTCATGACTATGGGACTTCATGCCCATTTGCGCTTCCAACTCATGGTCAGCAGCTTCGATACCTAGGACAGCGTCATTCAAACCCTTGAAAATGCAAATAAGGCCTTTACCACCGGCGTCAACAACACCAGCTTGCTTGAGTACTTCCAGGTATTCTGGTGTACGTTCCAGGGTTTCTTCTGCTTTTTCAATAATACAGGCAAAAAAGTCATGAATGGCCATGTCTTCTGTTGCTTCTTCGTCAGACTCAACGATTTCAGCAATTTCCATGGCACGGTCAGCCGTTTTCCGGATGACTGTTAGAATGGTTCCTTCTACAGGTTTCATAACTGCTTTATAGGCTGTTTCAGAAGCCTGCTTAAATGCACCAGCCAAATCCACAGCAGTTAGCACGTCCTTGCCTTCACAACCCTTGGCAAAGCCACGGAAAATCTGGGACAGGATTACACCGGAGTTGCCCCGTGCACCCATCAGAGAACCCTTAGCCAGTGCCTTAGCCACTGTTTCAACATTTGCATGCTCAGATTTCATCATTTCTGTTAATGCCGCATTCATGGTCAGCGACATGTTTGTTCCAGTGTCCCCGTCTGGTACCGGGAATACATTTAGAGAATCCACAAGACCCTTGTTCGCATTTAACTCAAAGGTACCCTGTTTGAACATTTTGATCAGTAGATCACCATCAATGACACGAATATCCAAAACACTACCTCCTAGTTAGACGGAACACGAACGCCCTCAATGTTAAGGTTAACCTTGAGTACTTTCAGGCCTGTCTGATTTTCTACATTGTACTTTACTTTATCAATTATGTTCTGTGCTACAACTGAGATCTTCGTACCAAACTGAATGATGACATATAGATCAATTACGATTCCTTCTTCTTCCATATGAACCGTAACACCCTTACTTAGGTTTTCACGCTTCAGTAGACTGGCGAATCCACCAGAGCTGGTTTTAGCAGCCATACCTACTAGACCGTAACATTCAATTGCAGATGCTCCTGCAATGGTAGCAACTACTTCTGAATTTATGTCGATTGAACCGATTTCATTTTCCACACGGATGGTCATCGAACCCCTCCTTATATGATTTTGCATACCAATATATTGTACTATTATTCTATACGTTTCACAACGGCTTTTCAATCAACTATTTACCTTGGGTCCAATAGATGTTATACTGTGTCTTGCGGGTTTTCCCCTCGGAAAGTTCCGTAAAAAAAGTTCTTGCATCTGCTGTTTGCAGGTGATAGAATGTATTTGCTTATGTTGTTCGAATTCTGCAAAGGAGGTGTTTTGCATGGCAAAGAGATGCGAAGTTTGCGGTAAAGGCAAGATGTCTGGTAACAATGTATCGCACGCGAACAATCATTCCCGTAGAACGTGGACGCCAAACCTTCGTCGAGTGAAGGCTGTTGTTAACGGCTCTCCAAAGCGAATTCGGGTGTGTTCCCGTTGCCTACGATCTGGCAATGTAGAACGTGCAGTCTAGTCGAAATAGTGTCTGTGCAATGCTCGAGGTTGTACAGGCATTTCGATTATCTGTTAAAAACTGAAGAAAACAGGACTGATATTCTCAGTCCTGTTTTTTTATTGCAATTACAGAACTCCTCGAAGTTGATTGATCGAAAACTTGTTTTCGAGTATCAATCATTCGCAGAGCGTTTCTTGTAATTGCAATACTCCGACGACTAAAAGGAGTCGTGAGTTACCTTAATGAAAATAGAAAGACGCCCTGGCTCGACCTAGGGCGTCTTTTCTTATCCATTTTTGTCTAATCCCGGGCCACAATCACAAGCACAACCCCCTCTTCCAAGGTCACCGTGGCCTGCTTTTCCTCAACCACGTTACTAATACCCCTTGTCTCTCCAAATTTTAAGCTAGCATCCACCAAGGGATAGCGGAAGCCATAGAGGTTGATCCCTGTAACTTGGGGTGTCACAGGTAGCAAAGAAACCGTCTGGCCCACATTGTCATAGAAGACCTGTTTTTCCGTCACGTAGCGGATGCTATTGTGGGGGTTGATCACGCATCCCTCAATTCCCTGGTCGTGTATCCGCTTGAGTAAAAACAAGGTAGCCATGGAGTGGTCCCACCGGCTGCCAAGGCCGCCGACAATGGTAATCCGGTCTGGACCAAGGGCCATGGCTCTTTCCACCACCAGTTCAGAATCCGTGTAATCCTTGTGGACAGGAAAAGTTTCAACCGTGACCCTTGGCCACTGGTTTGTAAAGTCATCCAGGGAGTCGATGGAGTCAAAGTCCCCCATGATGACGTCCGGTTCAATACAAAGGGGAGCCACGTGTCGGCTCCCCCCATCTGCTATCATCACATAATCCACTGTTTCCAGGAGGGGCTGGTAAAAGGCAGGATCGCCTATATCACCATTCACCACCACCAAACAGTGTTTGACCCTACTCTTGGCCATGGACCTCGCCAATGGCTTCTCTAAAGGCCTTAACGGCACTATCGATGTTGGACTTACCGAAGATTGCTGAACCGGCAACAATCACATTGGCCCCTGCATCGACTACTGCTTTCACGTTGTCTGCTTTAATGCCGCCATCCACCTGGATGTCAATATCTAAGCCCATGGCTTCAATGGTTGCTCTTAGACGAGAAATCTTGTCCAGAGAGCTCTCAATGAAACTCTGGCCACCAAAACCTGGGTTGACAGACATGATCAATACCATATCCAACTCAGGTAGGATTTCCTCAATGGTACCCAGCGGTGTTGCTGGATTCAAGGACACCCCAGCCTTACATCCGTGGGCCTTGATGTTCTGAATGGTCCGGTGTAAATGTGGACATGCTTCCTGGTGAACCACAATAATATCCGCACCCGCCTTGGCAAACTCCGGAATATAGTAATCTGGATTTTCGATCATTAAGTGAACATCCATGACCAGATTGGTTTTTCCCTGTAACGCTTTCATCACCACAGAACCAAAGGAAATGTTGGGTACAAAATGACCGTCCATAATATCAATGTGAAGGTATTCCACCCCTGCCTTTTCCACTGCATGTACGTCTTCCAGCAATGCGCCGAAATCCGCCGATAAAATTGATGGTGCTAATTTTACCATGACTTTCTCCTTCCACTTTCCTGTAGCTGCTCATAAAAATATACATAGGATTCGTACCGGTTACGGTGAATCTCTCCATTTTCCACTGCATCCTTCACAGCGCAAGATGGTTCATTAATGTGATAACAATCGTTGAAGCGACACTCACCAGTAAACTCTCTGAACTCCTGGAATAAGTCGGACAGTTCCTGCAGGTCAATAAAGTCCACATCCAAGGAAGTAAAGCCTGGGGTGTCTACGACCCAGCCCCCAAAGGACAATTCGATCAATTCTGAGTGGCGGGTGGTATGTTTGCCCCGCTTGATCTTCTCACTGACCTCTCCAGTCTTTAACTGGAGGCCAGGTTGAATATAATTAAGCAGGGTGGACTTGCCAACCCCAGACGGACCTGCAAACACTGTGATCTTGTCCGTGAGCACTTCTTTGATTTGGTCTACCCCTTCCCCTGTTTTGGCAGAGGACATAATGACCTTGTAGCCGGCCATTTGGTAGATCTTTTTGTACTTTTCGAAATCGTCATGGTCATCAAGGTCTCCCTTGTTGAAGCAGATGGTCACATCCAGGCCACTGTGCTCCCCCAAGATGAGGATCTTGTCCAGTAGGTTCAAATGCGGGTCCGGACTTCTGAGTGCAAACACAATCAGGGCCTGGTCCACATTGGCTACCGCTGGTCTAAACAATTCTACATTTCTTTCTTCAATTTCTTCAATCCATCCAGTCATTTCATCTTCGGACAGAACGCTAATCGACACTCGGTCTCCGACCAGGGGCGTCACCTTCAACTTCTTGAAAATCCCCCTTGCCTTACATTCATATAGTCCGCTTTCCGCCTGGACGTAATAGAATCCAGCGATGCCTTTGACAATGATCCCTTTCGTCATTGTTCCCCCTATTCGAAATCTACTGCCAGGGAAGTAACCATCTGGTCACCGTAATAGATCTCCAGAACGGCTGATCCCTTCCCCTTTACAACCACGGGCACACGGCCCTCAGTTCGGTTGTGAACCTTGTTATATACTGTCGTTCGGTTCCCGTCTTGAACAAGAACCACCTTCAATGTCTCTGTATCTGTTGCAAAGGTCAGTGGAATACTGAACTGCTTTTCAATCAAGTCCTCTGCCGGCACTTCCGGTTGTGTTGGTGTTTCTGTGGACGGTGTTTCCGTCGAAGGCGTTTCTGTTGCCTGTTCTCCGGACTCAGACCCCTTACTCACCACCAGGTTCACTCGGGTCTTTTCATTGACTTCTGAACCCGCCTGGACACTTTGAACCATGACACGGTCTTTGGCCGCTTCTTCTGAGAAGTTGTAGCTAATGCCACCCACTTTGAGGCCCAGTTGCTCCAAAGAGTTTCTTGCCTGTGGTACGGTCTTACCCACCAAGTTGGGAACAATCACAGTTTCCACTGGCTTTCCTTGACTAATGGTCAAATGAACAGGAGAGTCCACAGAAATATCCTGGCCTGCAGCTGGTGATTGCTTGATAATCAAGCCAGACGGCAGGTCACTGAACTCGTGATTGACTTCTCCCAGACTGAGGTCATTGTTTTCAAGGATCAACTTGGCGTCCGACAGATCCTTTTGCATGATATTAGGCACCTTGACCAGTTGCTGGCCCTTGGAAACCACCACATCAATGGTGAATCCTTCTTTCAGCTCCATGCCTTCCGGCTGGGATTGAGAAATAATCCGTCCCTTGTCCACCTCATTGTGGAAGACCTGGTCCTTGGCATTAATTTTTAAGTTCAGGGCATGCATTTCAGTTGCAGCCACCTCATAAGTCTTGCCCACTAAGGCTGGCACAGTTACCACCTGGGGCTCCATTTCAGCCATGACCTTGGTTACCGCATAGCCACCAACTGCAATCACTGCTGCCAGTAAACCAGCAAAGATGCCGATGAAGATCCCAAAGCGACTTCGTGGTTGTTTGGCTTTTTCCTTTTTCTTTGTGGGTTTGTCAAAGGTGCTTGGAAGCTCAACATCCGCTGCACCATCCAGATTGGGAATAATCATGGTGGGCGAGTCCTCTGACTTCACATAGAAAGGAATGTCCAGGTCTGGATTACGGCTGAGCTTTTCAAGGTCGTCCACTAGCTCTCTAGCAGACATATAGCGATTATTGGGCTCCTTTTCAATGGCCTTGAGAATGACACTTTCTATGCCCTTGCCCAGTTGACCATTAATGCTAGACGGCGTTTTCACCTTTTCCTTAAGGTGCTTCATGGCCACAGAAATCGGCGCATCACCATCGTATGGAAGCTTGCCTGTTGATAGCTCATACATGAGGATACCTAAAGAATATATATCTGACTTTTGATCAACAAAACCACCCCGAGCCTGCTCTGGTGACACATAGTGGACAGAGCCCAAGGCTTCATTGGCATTGACAATGGTAGAAGAGGTAACGGCCCTGGCAATACCAAAGTCAGCCACCTTCACGATCCCGTCTTCATTAATCATAATGTTATGGGGCTTAATGTCCCGGTGGATAATCCCATTGGCATGGGCATGTTCTAAACCTAAGGCGATCTGCTTTGAAATCTCTACGATTTCGTCATTGGGGATAAAGCCCTGGTGACGGCGGATATAGGTTTTTAGGGTGACCCCCTTGACCAACTCCATGACAATATAGTGCAAGTCGTCGTCCATACCTACATCATAAATGTTAACGATGTTGGGGTTGGACAAGCTGGCTGCCGACTGGGACTCCGACTCAAATTTTTTCACAAAATCATCGTCACTGACAAACTCAGGTCGAAGGATCTTTACAGCAACAAAGCGATTGAGCAGGTGACACTTGGCCTTGTAGACCAGGGCCATTCCCCCATCGCCGATCTTTTCCATTATTTCATAACGGTTCCCAAGAACCTTTCCTATTAACTGATCCATTTTTATTTCACTCCTTCATCGGAATGGATTTTTCTGAAAGCCACTACGGTAATATTATCCTGACCTCCACGGTCATTGGCTAATTGTACCAAGCTTTCCACTGCTATGTTTAGGGATGTTTTTCCTGTAATGTGGGCTAGTATTTCTTGATCTTCTACATAATTGGTTAATCCATCCGTACAAAGTACCAGGGCATTGGCCCCCTGCATGGGGACTTGAAAGGAGTCAGCCTTGACTGACAGGTCCGTGCCAACGGCCTTGGTAATGATATTTTTCTTTGGGTGGGTTTTGGCCTCCACCTCTGTTATGGCCCCGGTACGAACCAGTTCAGCTACCAGGGTATGGTCAGAGGAAACCTGCTGAATCCCCTCCCCATTTATGATATAGGCACGGGAGTCACCCACATGGGCAAAATACCAGTCTGCCTCATGTTCCAGTGCGATGGTCAAGGTGGTTCCCATACCATTTAAAGACGCATTGGAACTGGCCTTGGCATAAATCTGTGCATTGGCCATCCGCACGGCTTCCTTCAATAATTTCTCTGGAGGCAGGTCTGAGGCCTTGTCACTTTCTAGACAGCCCTTGACCGCATTCACTGCTGTTGTGCTGGCCACTTCGCCAGCCTGATGGCCACCCATGCCATCTGCCACAATCAAAAGCCTTGGTTCCGTAGCCTTAAAGTAGAAACTATCTTCATTGTTGCTTCGGACCATGCCCTGATGGGAACGTGCAAAAATCTCCATAATTTCACCCCTGTAATCGACCCTATGCCTTACGTTTCAACCGACAAATGAAGAATCCATCTGTTCCATGGATATGGGGAAGTAAGGAAAAGCCGCCCCACTGGTCTACTTCTATCTCTTCTGGTAGATCCACTTGGTCCATATCAGGTTGGAAGTCAGGATGTTGCTTCAAGAATCGTTTCATTTGCTTTGAGTTTTCCTCGGGTTCCGTCGTACACGTACTATAGATCAGTGTACCACCTGGACGAACATATTGTGCAGCAGTTTGGAGGATTTGTCTCTGTAATGCAACCAATTCCTTTAAATCCTTCTCTTGACGATTAAATCGGATATCTGGTTTACGCCGGATAATACCCAGGCCTGAACAAGGAGCGTCCACCAGGACCAGGTCCATCTGGTCGACTAGGGACTCGTCCCTAACTGTGGCATCAAACTGTTCAACCTTGACAGACTTCAATCCCAGTCGTCTAACCAGTCCATTGATCTTCACCAGCTTTTGCTCGTAGATATCCCGGGATAGGATGTCACCCTTGTCCTCCATGAGCTGAGCAATGTGGGTCACCTTGCCACCGGGAGCACTGCAGGTGTCCAGTACACGCATGCCTGAACTTGGTTTGGCCACATGAGCCACCATCATGGACGCTTCATCCTGGACGGTAAAAAGCCCGTCCTTATAGGCCTGCAAGTCCCGAATTGAAGAGTCCATGCCCTCAATGACAACGGCTTCTTCATTATACTTACCAAAAGATGCGGTTATGCCTTCTTCATGAAGGACCTGGACTAACTTGGTCCTGGATATACGCAAGGTGTTGGTACGCAGGACAACCTTTGGCGACGTATTATTCATTTCCAGTAGGGCCTCTGCCTGGTCCTTGCCAAAACGCTTCATCCACCGGTTCACAATCCATAGCGGGTGGGAATACTTAACACTCAAGTAGTCCGAGGGACTCTTACTTGGGTCAGGTAGCTGGACCTTCTTACCATCTCGCAAAAACTGACGCAAAATGCCATTCACGAAGCCAGAAAATTGCCCTTTATTCTGCTTTGCCAATTTTACAGATTCGTCAACGGCCGATGCATCGGGCACCGTGTTCAAGTAAAGAATCTGGTAGAAGCCCATTCTCAAAATGGTCAGGATCTCCACATGGAGTTTGCCCAGACGGGTCTTGGAGTACTTTCGGATTTGATAATCCAGAAGGATCTGGTTATCTAGGACACCATAGACCAGTTGGGTAGCAAAACGTCGGTCCCTAGCTTCCAGGTCACTTTCTTCCAAAGCCAAGTCGAGAGAACGGTTAGACCAGTTTCCTCTTTCCACATCTATCAATACTTCTAAAACAAGTTGTCTAGCGGTTTTCAATACCTGCCAACCTTTCTCCAAACATCAGAAATTCGCCTGAGAGAAATCCCTCAGGCGAATATGGTCTTTGCCTTTTCTTAATCGCGTCGTCCCCGTAGAACCAAAAGACGAACCAGTTGCATGATTGCCGTAGCCGCTGCTGCAACATATGTGAGCGCCGCTGCATTCAGCATTTTCTTGGCGCCGTCCATTTCAGACTCTGCCAAGAATCCATTGTCATTGAGCTGTACCAGTGCTCTTGAGCTGGCATTGAACTCCACTGGTAGGGTTACCAGTTGGAAGATCACTGAGGCTGAGAAGAGGATAATCCCAATATCCATTAGGAAGGTTCCCCCACTGCCCAGGATCAGGCTCAAGAAGATCAAGGGCATGGCTGCCTTTGAACCGAAGCTTGCCACTGGGAAAAACATGGACCGGAAGTTGAGGGGTGCATAACTTTCGGCATGCTGGATGGCATGGCCACATTCATGGGCTGCAATGGCAACTGACGCCACTGAAGTTCCTGAATGGACTGCCTGTGACAAACGAACCGTTCTAGATCTAGGATCATAGTGGTCACTCATCTGTCCTGGTGTCATTTCTACGGGTACATCTCCCAAGCCATTTCGCTGGAGAATGTACCGGGCAACTTCTGCCCCGGTGATACCTCTCATATTTCGTAAACGTGAAAAACGTTCGTATGCGCCTCGTACTTTTGATTGCGCATAAAGAGTAAGAATTAGCGCTGGGATCAACAACAACATGGATGGGCCCCAGACAAATGGATACATCATATCCATACCTCCTTCATTTTCATGCGACAACCCTAGTTTCCTAAAACAATCCCCGTGGGAACTTCATGGCCAAGCATGTATTGGGAAATATGCATGCGCTTGCTTCCAGCAAACTGGATGGTCTCCAGGCGCACTAGGCCATTTCCTGCTTGAACATAAAGCCCTGATTTATTCACTTCCACAATGGTGCCAGGTTTTTGTCCCACCTCTGCACGGTCTGTGAAAGCTGAGAAGATCTTCATGGTCTTCCCTTCAAACAGTGTCGTTGCCACGGGCCATGGATTCATGCCCCGCACCAGGTTCACTATTGTTTGACAATCTTGTGTCCAGTCAATCATGGCCATGGTCTTGTTCAACAAGGGGGCATGGCTGGACTGGCTGTCGTCTTGCTTGATTCTAGGTGCTGTACCCGCTTCCAGTTGGGCCAGGGTTTCCTTGAGAACCTTGCCACCCATGGCCATGAGTTGGTCATGGAGGTCACCTGCTGTCATATCAGCAGTGATGGCCATTTGGTCCTTGAGGATCATGTCCCCGGTGTCAACACCGATGTCCATATACATGGTAGTCACACCTGTCGTTTCTTCCCCTTGTACTATGGACCACTGGATGGGAGAAGCCCCTCTAAACTTTGGAAGTAGGGAGGCATGGACATTTATACACCCCTTGGGTGGCATGTCCAAAATCACCTTCGACAGGATTTGTCCATAGGCAACTACCACAATACAGTCTGACTTCATGGACGCTAAGAGTTCTACATTTTCAGGTGTTTTCAATTTCTCAGGCTGATAAATTGGCAGCCCCAGTTCCAAGGCTCTAACCTTTACTGCCGGTGGTGCCATTTTCTTGCCTCTGCCCTTGGGACGGTCTGGCTGTGTAAAGACTGCAACCACCTCATGGTCCTTGGCACAAACATCAAGACAAGGGACTGCAAAGTCAGGGGTACCCATAAATACGATTCTCATATTAGTCTTCTAACTCCTCGTCGTCAACGTATTCAATGACCTTGTCTGTAAAAAGAACGCCCTCTAAATGGTCGAACTCATGGCAGAAGGCTCTGGCAAGTAGGTCTGTACCTTCATAACGTACCTTTTCACCATGCTCGTTTAAGGCTTCGATCACCACATGTTCAGGCCGCTTCACAATACCAGACTTGCCTGGTAGGCTCAAACAACCTTCCACTTCCACTTGTTCTCCTTCTTGTTCAATGAACTCAGGATTAATAAGGACCTTAACGCCCGTTTCGTCATAGACGTCTACCACGAAAATGCGCTTCAAGATACCAATTTGAGGTGCTGCAAGACCAACGCCGTCTGCGTCGTACATGGTTTCTATCATGTCCTCCACAAGGGTACGGATTTTGTCATCCACTTGGTCCACGGCCCGGCTCTTTTTTCTTAGAATCGGGTCTTCATCAGTTCGTATTGTTCGAATTGCCATATTCAATCCCTCCACTACAGGATATTCTTTGCTTTAATATCAACACTGACATACACGTCACCTTGACGCTTCTGCCGACTATCAATCAGACAAATCTGCCTTAATATCTCTCCGATGGCCTCTCGGTCCTTTTCAGGATACTTAACGAGGATTTGCCATCTATGTCTACCCTTCATTTTACTATAAATTGCAGGGTTAGGGCCCAAAACTTCGACATTTTTTAACCCTTTTTTAATAAAGCCTTGTTGGATGGGACCAATGAGATTTGACGCCATTTGGGTGACCTCTCCTTCATTGGAACCACTGATCAATATATTGGCTATATTGCCATAGGGTGGATAGCCATAAATTTGGCGAACACCCAGTTCTGACTCCACAAAGGCGTGGTAGTCATGACCCGAGGCTGCCAGGACCGAGTAGTGTTCTGGGGCATAGGTCTGGATAATAACCTCCCCTTTTCTGGACCCCCGACCCGCCCGGCCAGCCACCTGGGTTAGGAGCTGGAAGGCCCGCTCTGAAGCCTGAAAATCAGGTAGGTTGAGCAGGACATCTGCAGACAAAACCCCCACCAGGGTTACGTTGTGAAAATCAAGTCCCTTGGTCACCATTTGGGTTCCCACAAGGATGTCTAACTCATGGCGGTCAAAACGATCGATCAAGGACTCAAGAGCCCCCTTCTTTGAGGTTGACACCCGGTCCATTCGGCCCACCCGAGCACCTGGGAAGGCTGCCGCTGTCAGTTCTTCCAGCTTCTCAGTTCCAGTTCCGAAGAACTTAAAGTACCTGCTGGAACATGAAGGACATGTCTTCGGCACCTGAATTTGATAACCGCAATAGGAACAGGACACGTGTTGGGCCCCCTTATGGAAGGTCAAGCTGATATCACAATGGGGACATTTTAAGCTAAATCCACAAGACCTACAGGAGACAAAGGTTGAATGACCCTTACGATTGAGAAAGAGGATGATTTGCTCCTTCTTACGCAGACGGTCTTCAATGGCCTCCCGAAGGGCCTCACTGAAAACAGACCGGTTCCCAGCTTCTAGTTCCTCCCGCATGTCTACGATGTCGACTCCCGGCAACTGCTGGCCAGCATAGCGACTTTGGAGTTGGAGATAGCCATATTCCAGGGACCGCTGTTTTTCATAGGACTCAATACTGGGCGTTGCCGACCCCAATAGAAGGGGGGCGCCGTGCTGCCTGCCAATGAAAGTGGCCACTTCAACCGTATGGTACTTGGGATTCATGTCGCTCTTATAGGACCCGTCATGTTCTTCGTCCATGATAATCAGGCCCACATTTTCAATAGGTGCAAAAAGGGCTGACCGGGCTCCAATTACAATAGGGAGACGGCCCTCTTTAACAGCCACCCACTGGTCATACCGTTCGCCTAGGGAGAGTTTGGAATGAAAGACGGCTACTTGGTCCCCAAAACGATTGATAAACTTGTTGACGATCTGGGGCGTCAGGGATATCTCAGGAACCAAAACAATACTGGTTTTCCCCTTAGCCAGAACGTCCTCCACCAAGTTCAAATAAACCTCGGTCTTTCCACTGCCCGTGACCCCATGGAGGAGCCAGGTATGGAACTTCTGGGCGTCTATACTGGTCTTAACGGATTGATAGACCTGGGTTTGGTCCTCATTAAGGACAATGTCTTGGGTTTGGTCTTTTCGGTAGAGGTCCGGACGTCGCTCTTTTCTGGCAGACACAATCTCAATATGTCCTAGGGTTTCCAGGCGTCTGAGTACCGCAGTGGTGACCCCCTTCTTCCCTGTCAACTTGGACTGTCTCAGTCCAGTCTTTGAAGCCGCCAGATATTGAATAGTTGACCTTTGGGCTGTATAACGACTGGGAATTTGATCAAGGATGGTTCCTGGGTCGCCCATTAAAGAAATAATGGGGTCCAGTTGTTCCTTGGCAGCAGTCGTAAACTGTTCCACCTGCTCAACCACTTGGCCCTTGACCCATTTACGGAGTTTACCATCGGACACCGTCACGTCAGCAAGGGCAGTCCACTCCCGGCTAATTCCCGTCTCCTCCTGGAGCGCATCGGATAAGGAAAGGGACCGGAGCATGACTTTTTTCTTGAGTCCCGTACCCGCTGGAATGACCGCTGTGATGGCCTCTGCATAGGTACATAGGTAGGTTTTCCTGATCCAGTTGACCAGGTCCACTTGTTTGTCAGATAGTTGGACTGGCCCGTCCACATGGTGGACAATGCTCTTTACCCGGGGGTAGGCACACTCACTGGCAAGGGAAAGAACAAAACCTTCCGCAAGCCGGTTGCCTTGACCAAAGGGAACCAGTACCTTTGAACCCAGAGTCACCTTGGGTAAATGATCAGGTATTCGATATGAATATAAACGGTCGATTTCCCGTGCACCAGCACTCAGCGCAACTTCCGCAAATTGTCCTGTCATATACTTCTCCAATGAGACAAACCCGAGACGAATGATCACGGGTTTCAGCATGTCTATAGTGTAAGACCCGAGATGTGTCCATCACGGGTCGAAGTTGCCTTACAAGCTGTTTGCTATGGACTTAAGTAGCTCCATGGCAACAGCGTCTTTGCTCATCTTCTCCAGCGGAGTGATTTCCCCACTGCGCTTAATGATTTGAACGATATTGGTGTCACAGCCAAAGCCAGCACCTTCCACCGTAACGTCATTGGCTACGATCATGTCCAAGTTTTTCTTCTGGATTTTCGTCTTGGCATTTTCCAGTACGTGGTCTGTTTCAGCTGCAAAACCTACAACGAACTGGTGGGCCTTTTTATTGTTGCCAATGGTCTTGAGTATGTCTGGGTTTCTTTCCAGACGGATGACAAGGTCCTCATCTGTCTTTTTGATTTTTTTGTCAGACGCCTCCGCTGGGCGGTAGTCTGAAACCGCCGCAGACGCAATAAAAATGTCAAAATCGTCGTGTACTGCCACAGCGTCTGCCATTTCACGGGCACTGCGGACTTGGTGACACTCCACTCCTGCTGGCATGTCAAAGGTTGTTGGTCCACTGACCAATACCACCTCTGCACCCATCCGTCGTGCGGCCTTGGCGATGGACAAGCCCATGGCTCCACTGGACCGGTTGCTGAGGAAGCGAACGGGGTCAATGTCTTCCACCGTTGGACCACCTGTGATCACAACTTTTTTGCCTGCCAGCTCATGGGTGGTCAGTAGAATGTCCTGAATACGGTCTACAATGACCTCAGGGGCTTCCAACTTACCCACGCCAATATCCCCACAAGCCAGGCGGCCAGCAGCGGGGTCAACAAAATGTACGCCCAGCCCCTTAAGGTCCTCCATATTTCTTTGGACCACCGGGTTGGTGTACATGCCTGTGTTCATGGCTGGTGCCAGTAGAATGGGGGCCTTTGTGGCCATAATGGTTGTAGACAGCATGTCGTCTGCAATGCCAGAAGCCATTTTACCTATAATATTGGCCGTCGCTGGTGCCACAACAAAAATGTCTGCTTTTTGAGCGAGGGAGATATGTTCTGTGTCCCAAGTGATTGGTGACTCGAACATGTCCGTTGCTACCATGTTGTTGGAGAGGGCCTGGAAGGTTACCGGACCAACAAAGTGTGCTGCGTGTTTGGTTAGAATCACGTGCACGTTTGCTCCAAGTTTCCGCAGGCGACTGACAATCTCGCAGGCCTTGTAGGCTGCTATTCCACCAGTTACACCCAACACAACTGTTTTTCCCTGAAGCATATGATCATCTCCTTTGTATGAGAAGGATACCGCAGTCTATGACAGGGTATCCTCAGTGTTTTTTATTAGAATGTCTCTTCTTCTGTTGCAGTGATCACAGCGCCGATTTCCATTTCGTCAACTGCTTCCACACACTCGATTTTACCTTCATAAAGCTCAGAAGTCGCAATGGATACTGGCTTTAGTGAGTTCACATTGCTCATTGCAACAGAACCGTCGATGATTTGACGCGCTCTCTTAGAAGTTGCAATAACCAGTGAGTAACGGCTACCTGCCATGTTCAGCAGTTCATTAATTGGTGGTTTTAACATATTTATCTCTCCCTCTTAAATGACTCAATCAACTTGTCGATGTCCTCGACTACCCGGTGACTTTCCGCTTCAATAATGGCATTGAAGGTCTGTGTCGCCTGTTCAACGGTGTCATTTACGATAAAGTAATCATATTTATCAACATATCCGATTTCTTCAAAGGCACTGGAAAAACGCTTTTCCAGGGACGTTTCCGTTTCGGATCCTCGACCGATAATTCTATTTTTCAGTTCTTCCATGGAAGGTGGTAGGATAAAAACAAACACACCTTCAGGGTACTTATCTCGAACTTGAAGGGCACCTTGGATATCTATTTCCAGCAGAATATTGTTCCCTGACTCCAACTGATCAATCACAAAACGCTTGGGTGTGCCATAGTAGTTGTCATATACTTGGGCCCACTCTAGGAATTCGTCCTGGCCAATCATAGTCTTGAACGATTCTTTTTCTAGGAAGAAGTAATTCTTACCTTCTACTTCTCCATCCCGCGGCGAACGGGTTGTTGCCGATACGGATACAAACACGTCATCTCGGTGGTCAAGCAAAGCCTTGCAAATCGTTCCCTTGCCTGCACCTGACGGGCCTGATACTACCAGCAGTAAACCTCTTTTTTTCATATATATCCCCTTCGGTTCGTATTTACCCTATCTATTGTAATCACAGAAGCCCTCCAGTGCAAGGGGCAATCGTCAACCTACTCGATATTCTGGATTTGCTCTCTGATTTTTTCAATTTCACTCTTCATGTCAATGACATAGTTGGAAATATCAATATCAGGTGATTTTGAACCGATGGTGTTGACCTCTCTATTGAGTTCTTGAACGAGGAAGTCCAGTTTCCGGCCCACAGCACCGCCGCCGGAGATAATCTTGTCCAGTTGACCAAAATGAGACCGCAGACGGACAATTTCTTCCGTAATATTGGTCTTGTCTGCGTATACAGCAACCTCATGAATCACCCGCTCTTGGTCAACTTCCATTTGGTCTTCAAGAACCTCTTGAATACGGTCAATCATTTTTTGCTTGTGGTTGACCAGGATCTCAGGGGACAGTTTTTCGATTTCTTCTAACATGGACTCAATCATTCCCACACGTTGACGAACATCCACGACTAGCTTGTCACCTTCCACCTGACGCATTTGTTTAACAGAATCAAGTGCTTCTGTCAGGGAGTTTTTCATGACTTCCCAAATGACTTCCAGGTCCGCTTCGTCATAAACCACGTCCATGGCGTCAGGATATCTAGCCATAAGGCCCAGGTCAATGTTGGCGTCCAGCTGGTAGCGGTTGCGGACAGCCATTAAGGCTTCATGGTATTGGTCCAGGATACCGAAATTGGGTTTGATGGTCACATCATTCTTCAGTAACTCGTCATAGTTAATGTAGACTTCCACACGACCCCGATTAATGGTTTCCTTTATATGAGACTTCATCATTTCCTCAAGAGCGATCAGTTTCTTGGGCATTTTAATGATGATATCGCAATATCTATGGTTGACGGTTTTGATTTCCGCTACAATCTTATACTTGTCGTTTTCTTGATCCCCTCGGCCGTAGCCAGTCATGCTATAAATCATATTTTTCTCTCTTTCTATTCGCCATTTGCTCGTTTAGTTAACTAAACGGATTGCGGGGCTTCCTTTGCTGGAAAATAAAAGTTCCCCTTGGATACCAAGGCTGCTGGCCCTGTCATGAAGATCTCATGGTCTTCTTGAATTTCGATCCGTAGGCTCCCACCGGGCACCTCAACGACAACGTCTCTGCCGACCAAACCCTTTATTTGGGCTGCAAAGGCACTGGCACAAGCCCCAGTCCCGCAGGCCAAGGTTTCCCCTGCCCCCCGTTCCCAGGTGTTGACTTGTAAGCGGTCATCCGATAGAACTTTCACAAAGTTTACGTTGGTCCGATGGGGGAATATCCCGGCATGCTCTATGATCATGCCAAACTGCTGGGGTAGGTCCTCTTGCATAAAGTCTAGGGAGACCTTAAGCTCTGGGCCCTCCTCCGAAGGCTCCACATTCTGCCCTTCAGCCTCAGCTCCAAGTTCTCCATCCATGTAGCGGACATCCCAAACCATGGTATGGGGGACGCCCATACGTAAGCTGGAACAAGTAAAGGCCAAGACCCCTTCCCCTTCCATGAGCTCAATGGCGTAATTCCATGGATCTACAGTGGGGTCCATGGGGATAGCTTGCGGATCATCATTGGGCTTGCCCATGGAAATCCGAACAGCATACTCCGCCCGGTCCACCTTGACAATGTCCGCAGCCAGGATTCCTGCGTCAGTTTCTACTGAAAAAGTCGTTTTCTCTATCAGACCTTCTTCATGGACATATCGACTGAAACACCGGATCCCATTGCCACACATTTCAGCTAGGCTTCCATCCGCATTAATAATGGTCATTTTGATGTCGGCCACCTGGGACGGCGAGGCGACCATGATCCCGTCTGCCCCAATACCATAGTGGCGATGGCAAACGGCACGGGCTAATACTGCCAGGGGTAAATCCAGCAAATCTTCTTGGCGGAACAGGATAAAATCATTGCCTGCTCCATGGTACTTTGAAAAACGTAATTCCATACGTGTCACCTTTCTCTTCATCCTCGAAGTTCTCTCTGGATGCACGTTCGTGGCTGTCCTTATTCTACCATACTTTAGGGGGCTTTTCTTTCTTTTTCACTATTTTGGTGGTATACTTTACTGAGCTCTTAAGAGCCTTGAAAGGAGGAATTTCCATGGCTTTCGATGGAATTTTTATAAATGGTTTGGTCCATGAATTGAACCAATGGATGGCCGGAGGTCGGATTGATAAAATCCACCAGCCAGAGGCCGATGCCCTGGTCTTACACATCAAGACCACAAGGGACAAACCCATGCTGTATATTTCAGCAAATGCCAGTTTACCCCACATGACAGTGATCGGCGACAAACTGGCCAACCCCCAGACGCCACCCATGTTTTGCATGCTACTGCGCAAGCACCTGGTTGGCTCAAAAATCATTAAGATTGAGCAGGTGGGTCTGGAGCGGGTGATCAGTATAGAACTGGATGCCAGAAACGACCTGGGCGACAAAGTCATCAAGCGACTCATGATTGAAATCATGGGCAAACACTCCAATATCATTTTGATTGATGAAAACAAGAAGATCGTGGACAGTGTAAAGCGGATTCCCTTCAGTGTGTCCCGGGTTCGTCAGCTCTTGCCTGGTTTGACCTATGTATTGCCGAAAACTACCAAGCTCAACTTGTTAGACTCCAACGAGCAAGCATTTTTGGACGCCGTTGGCCAACAGAGCAAAAACCTACCCGTCTTTAAGTTTATCTATATGACCTACCAAGGCTTCAGCCCAGCCAGCGGACGGGCCATTGCCCACCAGGCAGGCTTTGGAGATGATGATTTGATCAATAACTGCCAATCGGCAGACCTCCAAAAGATTTGGCAGGCCCTGACGCGTATGGATGACCGCTTAAAGGACCATGACTATACCCCCTTGCTTGTCCGTGAATCCAAGACAGGCAAGTATGTTGACCTGTCCAATGTGCCCCTGGGCCAATATGAGATTGACGATTATGAAATTGAAACCCTACCGGATGTTGTAGGCAGTATCAACCTCTATTTCAGTCGCAAGGACAAGGTCAACCGCATGCTTCAAAAGACCCAAAACCTGCGAAAGTTTCTCCAGCAGCGACTGGACCGTATGCGTAAAAAAGTACAAAACCTCAATGAGGACCTGCTCTTTGCAGACAATGCAGAGGAAAACAAGGTCCTGGGAGACTTAATCTTGGCCAACCTTTGGCAACTGGACAAGGGCATGAATGCCTTTACCACCCAGAACTACTTTGATCCTGAGGCCAAAGAGATTACCATCCAACTGGACGTCAGACTGACACCTCAAGAAAATGCCCAACGGTACTTTAAAAAGTACAACAAGCTACGAACGGCCCAAGACCAAGTGGCCAAGCAACTGGAAGACACCCAGCACGAAGTGGCCTACCTAGAGCAAGTACTGGCAACAGTTGAACTCACCGATGATCCAGAGAATATTGAAGCCATCCGCCAGGAACTCATGGACGCTGGCCTCATGAAACGCCGTTATGACAAAAAGAAAAAGAACACCAAAAAGCAGTTGGAAAGTCCCATCCACTACCGGTCTTCAGACGGCTTTGAAATCCTAGTGGGTAAGAATAACTTGCAGAATGATTGGCTGACCCTGCGACATGCCTCTAATAGGGACATTTGGTTGCACACCAAGATCATTCCAGGCTCCCATGTGATCATACGGACTGCTGGCCAAGCCCCCCCAGAACAAACCATCTACGAGGCGGCTTGTATTGCAGCATGGCATTCCAAGGCAAGGCTATCGGGCCAGGTACCCGTAGACTATACTGAAGTGAAACATGTGTCCAAACCCTCCGGCGCCAAGCCGGGTATGGTGATCTACCAGACCAACCAGACCCTATATGTGACGCCGGACGAGGAAGAAGTTCAACGACATCGTATTGAATAGGGAGGCACCCCATGCAAAGACCACGGATTTTTACCACCTACCGCGGACTACCCAAAGAGATTTATATTCTCTTTTTCGTTCAAGTCATCAACCGCTTTGGCGACTTTGTCATGCCCTTCTTGGTCCTATACCTAACGACCAAACTGGGCTATAGTGTTGCAACTGCCGGGGTCTTTGCCATGGTCGGCGGCCTTATGGTCATGCCTGGGTCCATGCTGGGTGGGAAGTTTGCTGACTGGGTGGGTAGGAATAAGACCTATGTCTTTGCCCAAACCACAGCAGCCCTATCCCTCCTTTTATGTGTCTGGGTGAAAACACCTGAACTCATCATCGGCCTCCTCTTGTCGTCCATGTTTTTCAATGGAGCGGTCCGACCCTGTATTAATGCCATGGTGGCAGACATTCTGCCCCCCGAGAGGCGGCAACTGGGTTATTCCCTGCTCTATCTTGGGATCAACATCGGTGTGGCCCTGGGCCCCATGCTGGCCGGATTCCTTTTCCACAATTATCTGAACTGGCTCTTTGTTGGTGACGCAGTTACCTCCTTTGTCGTGGTGACTTTGGTTGTGTTCAACATTAAGGAATCCCGTCCTGACCATTTAGAACCAGACCAGTCGCTTTCGGACCAATCAGAGCCTGGGCGAACAAGAGAAACTGAGCTCCCTGAGACAGCAAACCAAGCGATCCAGGAGACCAACAAGCAAACGACTTATCAAGCTCAAGCTACCATAGAAGCCACAGAGTCAGGCAACCTCTTGCAGGTCCTCTTACGGCGAAAGTACCTCTTGGTCTTCTTTGGCCTAAATGTGCTCTTGTCCTTCGTCTACACCCAGTTCCACTTCAGCGTCCCCCTAATGATGAACCACATCTTTGGCCAGGCTGCTGGGCCCAGTCGGTATGGCCTACTGATCAGCGTCAATGCTGTGACGGTGATCTTTGGAACCGTTCCCTTGATTGCCATGATGAAGCGCTTCAAGCCCTTGACCAGCATTGCCTTGGCTGGCATTCTCTACGCCATTGGCTTTGGTCTTTATGGCTTTACTGCTGTCCTCCCCTTACTCATGGGGTCGACGATCATCTGGACCCTGGGTGAGATCCTTGCAGTGACCAATTACGGAACCTACTTGGCCAACCGGTCCCCTGCCAACTTCAGGGCACGGATCAGCTCGCTGAGTTCCATTGGCTGGGCCTTAGGCAGTGCCAGTGGTACATTTTTAGTTGGCCTTTTCATCGAGTACAGGAGCATTACCGCACTTTGGCCCTTGGTCTCCCTGGTGGGACTGACTGGGGCAATGGGCTTACTGGTCCTCAGTCGTTGGGAGAGTAAACACTTACACTTATAATCAAGAAGCACCTCTGAACATTGACACAATGTCCAGAGGTGCTTTTACATTCACGTATATAGATTACCGTATAGGGTTGCACTTGCTGCCACACAGATTTGCACCTGACATGGTAGACCTAGCCCTGACGGTTCCTCTTCTGATAGATACATACCTCGTTGAGGTTGTCCAGTTCTGCTAGACGAACCTTAATGATCTCGGCCTTTGAAGAAGGCACGTTCTTACCCACATAGTCTGGCCGGATGGGAAATTCCCGGTGACCCCGGTCCACAAGAACTGCCAGCTGAATCGACTTGGGGCGCCCCACGTCAATCACTGCGTCCATGGCTGCTCGAACCGTTCGTCCAGTAAAGATCACGTCATCCACCAGGATCACATGTTTGTCCAGGATACTGAAACCAATGGACGTATTCTTGACCACGGCCTTCTGGTCCACTTCGGAAAGGTCGTCCCGGTAGAGGGTGATGTCCAACTCTCCCACAGGTACCGTCTCCCCTTCGATCATTTCAATCTTGTCCGCTATTCGGTGGGCCAAGGGCACACCCCGGGACCGAATACCCACCAAAACGATATTCTCCGTCCCCTTATTCCGCTCAATGATTTCATGGGCCAACCGGGTAATCGACCGATTCATTGCCTTTTCATCAAGGATCTTCGCCTTAAACTCCATATTACCCCTCCAACTATTCTAGGTTTTCTAGCTTATTGAGTATCTTCTGAAAGTACTCTGGAACGTCTGAGTCAAATGTCATGAACTTTTCTGTAGTGGGATGCACAAATCCCAATGTCTTTGCATGTAGTATTTGACCAACGTGTTTAAACTTTGACTGTTTGGGACCATAAACCGGGTCGCACACCAGAGGATGGCCCTTGGAAGCCATATGTACCCTGATCTGGTGGGTCCTACCCGTCTCCAGTTGTACCTGGAGCAAGGTATGGTTTTTAAACCGTTTGAGGACCTTATAGTGGGTCACTGCCTCTTTGCCCCCAGGGACAATAGCCATTTTCATCCGGTCTTTGGGATTTCGACCAATGGGGCCTTCCACAGTCCCCTCGTCACTGTGAACCCGACCATGGACCACACACCAGTAAATCCGCTGGGTGGTTTTTTCCTTGAGCTGGGCAGCCAGGCTATGGTGGGCATGGTCCGTTTTGGCAATCATAAGAAGGCCAGACGTGTCCTTGTCTATCCGGTGAACAATCCCAGGTCTCACCACACCATTAATGGAAGACAGGCGGTCTGCATGGAACATGATCCCATTGACCAGGGTCCCCCTATGGTGGCCTGGCGCAGGATGAACAACCATTCCTTGGGGCTTGTTCACCACCATGAGGTCGTCGTCTTCATAAACGATGTTCAAGGGGATATCCTCAGGTTCAACCTTTAAAACCTCCGGATCAGGAATCTCAATGACCACTTCCATTCCCGCTTCCAGACGGACATTCTTCTTAATCTTCTTTACACCTTCAATGGTCACTTGGTCTGCCTGAATCAGCTTCTGGATATAAGATCTAGAAACACCATGGATCATGTCACCAAGAAAGGCGTCCAGCCGTTGACCGTCATGGTCCGGCTCAATAATAAATGCGTAACGCTCCAACTTAACACCTCATTTATGGAAAAGGAAAACCGCCCAAAGGACGGTTATCATTTCTATTGCTATTGAACAAACCTATTATACCGGGAAAGCCCAGCGGTTTCAAGAAAGCTCTGTGGCCAGGATGGAATAAATTCGCATGGAGGCATACTGGTCATCAAACTTGACCACGTCCCGCAGGGTCCCTTCATACCGGAAGCCCAGGGACTCATATAGGCGCTGGGCCGGTCGATTGTCCTCGTGGACATCCAACCACAGGCGGTGTACCTTCATTTGTCCAAAGGCCACCTGCTTGGCCAGGGACATGGCCTCTTTCCCATACCCTTTTTGCTTGTCAGACACGGCAATCCGCATGATCTCTAGGTTTTGGAACTTGTGGTGGACACCCTTTAGGATCATGTAGCCCACCGGTTTCATGTCCTTGTCCTCAATGATCAAATGGAGGACGTCCCGGTGGTTGATCATGGCCAAGTGTTCCTCTGGAGAATTCTGCAGGATGTACTTTGCATTGTCCGCCGCTTGCTCGACTTTCACCACATAAGCCAGGTCAGAAGGCACTGTTTTTCTCAAGTTGACATGGTCTCCAGTAATAATCGTTGAATGCATATGGTCCCCCTATCAGGTCCTCTAATCAAAGCGCTATATGGCTTTTACCTATACTATTCATTCTATACCCGCTTTCCAAATCCTTTATCCTAAAGCCTAGAAAACCTCCCGCCTGACAAGGACGAGAGGTTTTTCAGCCACCATTGGCTGTGCGCACATTTTAGAAAATGGGTGTGATGATTGACTTGGGCATACAATTAGTCTGACAAATTGTTCATGGACTGGATCATGGATCGAATGGCCTGGTCATCCTTCATGAGGTTCGCTTCCTCCTCATTGATCAAGCCGTCCTCATCGGCGTCATAGGCTTCCATGATCGACGCGGCGTCAAAGTTAAAGCTGGTGGTGTCCGCCAGTTCCTGCAGTCTAGACAAGATTTCATTGGGATCTGGTCGTTGCCCTTCCATTGCTTTGCCACCTCGGAGACCTCGAGGGCCGCCCATTGGGCCAGGTCTATTGGCGCGCATGTGTTCCATTACATCCTTCAAGGGGGCGTCTTCCTTCATGACTTTTAACTCGTCTCCAGCAATCTTCCCGTCCTTGTCGGCATCATAAGTATTCATGATTTCCTCTGCATTGACTTCCATCCCCATTTCAGCGGCCTTGGACTGGATATGTTCCAGCTGGTCCATACCAATTTCCCTGGGTGGTCTCTGCATACGAAAACTTGGATTGACTCCACTCATACTACTAATCATTGTATCCTCCAATCAATACCTGTGCGCACCCATAGACTATCAAGCAAGGGTGTGAGATTTGTGTAATGAATGTGTGAAATTGTGTAAAATGATCGGTTCAAGTCAACCAAAGGAAAAAGCGCATCTTGACCCCAAAAATTTTCAGGGATAAGATGCGCTCTTGATCAAGTTCTCTTCTCGGATTTACTCTTCAACCGTTACCACAGTTTCCATTTCTTTTTCTGCGATAAGGTCTTCGATGTTTTCCTTTTTCAACACAAGCTCTTCCAATGTCATTTCTTTCAAGTCTTCAGAATCTAGCTTGGGCACGTAAATGCCGTGACCTGCTAGGAAGTCATCCACCTTGTCCTTGTTCTTCATGTAGAGGTAGTAGCCTGTTGCTGCAACGCCTACACCTACAACAAAACCTGTTACATGGTCACGATTAATACGACCCATCCCCATGCCTGTTCCCATCATTGGACCTGCTCCGAACATAAAATCACTCCTTAATATTCTATCCTCATATATACTGGACTAGGAACTTTCCCAACCCCTTCCAGTACATTATGGTGCGCCTTTGACACTTGCTTGATTTGCTCCATCAAGCTAAACTGCTGTTTCACTGGGCTCAGGCCCACAATTTTGGCTAAGCCATGGACAAACAACCGAACCGGATGCGCACTGGCCGTATTGTCAATGACTGGCCTTACTTCAACATCCATATAGGTTTTGTCGTCATCCTTGTTGACCTCTATGGCCTTGACCATACAAGACTCGTTAATGGGTTCCAATAGGTGACGACCAAAGGTTGCTGCCCAAGTGATACCACTGGCAACCAAGTAGTTGCCCTTGATCAATGAGTTAATTAGGTAGACCACAGAAACAACTTCCGGATCATAAATCCCTTCCTTTTTCACTTCCATCCAAGCGTGGTTGAGTACTGCTGCAGCTGTACTCATACCGGCATTGTAGTCAATCCACTGGCGGGTTCCCAAGGGAATTCCCATGGCCCGTGAGACCACAGCCAGCATGATTGAGGCCCCAGAGTAATAGTCCAGGGGCACCAGGTGCTTGGTGTCATGTCTTGCTTCCACTTGAACTGTCTTATTGTTGTAGTCAGCAGAAAGGGCTATGCTGATCCGCAACAGGATCTCCGTGGAGGAAATCACACTGGGCTTGTAATAGGCCAGCAGTGACTTGGATATGGGGCTGAAGCTAATGCTTTCAATCCCTTCGTGTTTCATCACCTTGTCAATTAAAGAGTCAATATGTGAAGGTGGCCTACTTAAACGTACCCGCAACCGTCCAGGGATCCGATGGATAATGGTTACGTTGAGTCGTGACATTAGGTGAGCCTCCTTTCAAAGTCATGAAGTAGCAGTCGACCTGAATTCATAACCACAAAGATGGTGGAGGAATTGTGGAGGACTGACGCCCAGAATACAGGCAACCAGCCCATGGCCGACAGGGCAATTCCTATGGTATTGATACCAATAACAAGACCGAAGTTTTCCTTGATGATCTTCATGGTCTTTCTGGACAGGGCGACCGTGGACGGAATGAGTAGTGGGTCATCGTTGGTCACCGTAACGTCTGCCGCTTCTATAGCAATGTCAGTACGGGTATTGCCTATTGCTACGCCTACATCAGCGTAAGCCAGCGCTGGTGCGTCATTAATGCCATCACCAATCATCATGACAGAGGAGCCTGCTGACTGCATTTGAAGGACCGTTTTGGCCTTGTCCTCCGGCATGAGCTCCGACTCAAAATCATCCATATTCATTCTCACAGCCATTTTTTCTGCGTGGTATTCCACGTCGCCTGTGAGGAGACGGATATCGTCGTAGCCTAGGAATCGTAGCCGGTTCAAGGATTTCTTCATGTTCTCCTTGAGGGCGTCATGGACACCTAGGACGCCAATCAAGTGGGTGTCCTTGGCTATATAGATGATGCTCTCGCCCCGGTTTTCCAATGTACGGATTTCCAACTCAAGGGCTTCAACCCCAATATCATTTTCCAACATAAATCGCTTGTTGCCCACACGGACAAGTTGGTCCTCCACTCTTGTCACAACCCCTCTTCCCACTACGACCTCTGTCATATCGTGGGTAGGGATTTCGTAACCAGACTTGCGGACCCTTTCCAATATGGCATGGGCCAAGGGGTGGCTGGAGTCTTCTTCCGCTGCACCGGCCAACTCCAGAAGTTCTTGTTCCGTTGCCCCATTGTGGGTAATGACGCTCAGGACTCTGGGACGACCTTCTGTCATGGTCCCTGTCTTGTCTAGGACAATGGAGTCGGCTTCTGTCATCATTTCAATATAGTTACCACCCTTGATCAGTACGCCGTTTCTAGCCGCATTGTGGATACTGGCTGACAGGGCCGTTGCGGTTGATAGGCGTACCCCACAGGAGTAGTCAATGATCATCATGTTAAGGGCCCGGGTCACGTTTCTTGTGGTCAGGTAGACCAGGGCTGCCAGGGCAAAGTTCAAGGGGATCAGTTGGGCGGAGAAACGGTCAGCATAGGTTTGGATTTGTGCCTTCTTGCCGGCGGCGTCCTCAACCAAGTGGACAATCCGCGACACAGTGGTGTCCTCCCCTACCTTTTCTGTCCGCACATGGATCTGGCCTGACTTGACCACGGTCCCTGCAAAAACAGTGTCTCCGACCTTTCTATGGGCAGGAAAGTATTCCCCTGTAATGGCAGACTGGTCAATGAAGGCGTGTCCGTTGAGTACCACGCCGTCCACATTGATCTTTTCACCGGTCTGGACGCTGATCACGTCCCCCTGTACAATCTCTTGAATGGAAACCAATTGTAGGCTGCCGTCTTCCATGACCTTCATAACGTCTTCGTCTCCGGTCCCCACCATGTCACTGATGGCTGCCCGGGTCTGCTCAATGGTATAGGCGGTCATGAGTTCAGCAATGTCAGACAAGAGGATGGTCATAAGGGCCGACATGGACCGGCCCGTAACAATGGCCGTTAGGATGGCTGTCATGGTTAGGGTGTCCGCATTGGGTCTACGTGCGTCTTTCAGGGAGTCTACTCCGCTCTTAAATATGGATGTGGAGAGACCCAAACTCAAGAGGGCCGCTGGATTGGTAAAGCGTTTTAGGAGGTTTCCTTGCTGGGTCTTCCCATAGCCTTTCAGACCTAAAACGACCAAGGCTGCTGCCGTAAAACCCACCCGGTTGAGGAAGGATCGAACGGACTCGTTTTGAATCCGGCGTTCCTGGACAGTCAACTGGCTTCTTGCCTCCCGTTCCTTTTGGTGGGCCAGGAGGGAAAAAATCCCCAGGTTGGTTTCAATGATTTCCAAAACGTCGTCCTGGCGGATCTCATTGGCGTCATAATGGACCAACAAATTCCCTGAAACCGTGGAAAAGCTCACCTTGTGGATGGCGGTGTGGGACTCCACCCGTTCGATCAACTCCTCTTCCATGGTCTCCAGGTAGTGGAGGGCTCGGGCGTGAATCCGAAGGCGTCCCCTGAGGGAGTGTACCACTTTCAGTTTCATGAGTGGCGTCCTTTTCTTTTGTAGCACCCTAGGCCTCCTTTCTATGTATTGCAACAAACTCTGATTCAATCATTTGAGTGAACCATTTTGCGGCTTCTTCCTTTTCTTCGACTGTGAAAGCCATTAGCTTTTGTCGATGTTTATTGGCCAACTTGGTCATGGCCTTCATATTGTCGATGATATGCTGGGGGTCGGTTAGGTTAGGATCATATAGAACCAGGGCATTGGATGTCACAAAATTGAACTCAAATGCCGTTACACCATGAATGCACTTAAAGACGTCAAAGTAAGCGTCGTCTATTCTCCACTCCTGGGGGATGTTTTTTGCAAATGGTATATGGATTCGCAAGCGTCCAGGAATGGAATGTTTGATTTTAACCCGCACTTGAAGGTTAAACAGGATGTCAGAAATGATCATTACTTGCCTCCGAGGTTTAAGCTGTTGTATGCCCACCAAAGCAGGGTCACCGAACTGGGTGTGGTCAACTGCTGGGTGGTTAGTATTTTATATGCTGCGAGGCCAACGAAGGAGAGCGGAATCATGGTTCTCAAATCCATTGTTCCCTTGGTCTTGTCCATGACAGCCTGGTTCATGGCATGGTTGACATGTTGGATTTCGTTGTAAACTCCGGGTCGTTTTTGCAGGTTCAATTCTTCCTCAAGGCCCGTCAGCTTGATCACAGCGCCGATTAATAGGTCTTTTTCGATTTTTGCTGGATCGTACTCTATCAAGAGACTGCCTGTGACCAGGGTCGGCTGTACCTTGCTAATACCATCGATCTTGCTTAACTGGACGGACACCATTTGTCCAATGTTCTCCATCTTAAGGCGTTCACTGCGAATCCGCATTCGCCCTGGTATGGAATGGGTCACGTCCAAGGCCCCTCCAAACTGCAGACCTTCATTCCCTTTTTTCTGGTTACCCAATGCCCGAAGTACAACATATCCGGTCAGTAACCCTGCTGCTATACTCATAAAGCCTCCTACATTCGTTCTAGGCAGAATATTCCTAATTACATTGTACACATAATCTCATTCTCACAATCAATAAATTGCCTAGAAATCGCATTATTACTGGTGTTAATAATGATAAACATTATACATCGCCCTCAATTGAAAGCCATTATCACAAGTATACAAAAAACACGGAGGACCGCTTGTCCTCCGTGTAATTTCGCTTACTAAAAGTCCATGAATGAAGTCGGACTTATCAAGTCTATTATGCCCACCTTCGCGTTGTGGTGTTATTACATTTTTTCAACGTAGATATGAACATCGTGACCATTCAGGTTAAAAACTTCTGAATCGCTGTGGTCCACTTTTTCCAGAGACTTGGTCAGAGTTTCGTTCATGATGAAATCCTTATGGGCCTCAATACCTGCATTGAACTCGTCGTTACACTCGTAGATCACGCGGATATTGTCCGTCACGTCAAAGTTCTGACCCTTACGGATCTGCTGGATTCTGGAAACAATCTCTCTAGCATACCCTTCCTGAATCAATGGCTCTGTTAGGGTTGTGTCTAGGATAATGAATACATTGTTTTCCATGCCCACAGTGAAGCCTTCCTTAGAATCAATGGTCACTAGAACATGCTCTGCTGTTGCGTCGAATGTTTCCCCGTTACCAAGGTCTAGGGTGATGGTTTCGCCCGCGTCAAACTTAGGTGCCGCTTCATTGGCATTTAGCAGGCCAAGGGCCTTGCCGAATGCGCCCATGTTCTTGCCTAGAAGGGGTCCCAGGACTCGGAAGTTAGGCTTGAGGGAGAAGTTCATGTACTCGTTGAGCTCTGCAGCAAACTCCACATCCTTCACGTTCAGTTCTTCCTTTACTAGAGGAACCAGGTCACCAATAATGGACTCATAAGAACCATCCACAAGGACCTTGCCAATTGGCTGGCGTACCTTGATCTTAACGGACTCACGGGCACCTCGGCCCAGGCCTACAAGGGTACGAACTAGGTCCATTTTTTCTTCTACTTTTGTATCGATTAGGGCAGGATCTGCCACTGGATAAGTTGCCAAGTGTACAGACTCAGCACCTGTTAGGTTCTGATAAATCTCCTCTGAGATGTAAGGGGCAAAAGGTGCCGTTAGGCAGGCAATTGTCTCCAGTACCTCGTGGGTTGTCTTGTAAACGGACTTCTTGTCGTCTGTTAACTCAGTTGCCCAGAAACGGCGGCGGGACCGACGGATGTACCAGTTGGAAAGGTCCTCGTTTACGAATTCCTGGATCTTACGAACAGCCTTGGTTGTGTCAAAGCCCTCTAGGTCTTCCGTAACACCCTTCACTAGGGTATTCAGCTTGGAAAGCATCCAACGGTCAAGCTCAGGACGCTCAGCCACAGGAACATCAAAGTCATTGGCATTAATGCCGTCTGTATTGGCATACATTTCAAAGAAGTTGTATACGTTCTTTAGTGTGGAGAAGAACTTAGAAGACACTTCTTTCACACCGTCTTCGTCAAAACGAGTCGGAACCCATGCTGGAGACACATAGTAGAGGTACCAACGAACCACGTCTGCCCCATACTTGTCAAAGAGTTCAAAGGCGTCAACGCCATTGCCCCTAGACTTGGACATCTTCTTGCCCTCTTTATCAAGGATCAGGTCATTTACCAGTACATTTTTGTAGGGTGCCTTGCCTGTCATGAAGGTCGAAATTGCCAATAAGGAGTAGAACCAACCCCGTGTCTGGTCAATCCCTTCACAGATAAAGTCTGCTGGGAAGAGCTCATCGAAGTTGTCCTTGTTCTCGAATGGGTAGTGGTGCTGGGCAAATGGCATGGCCCCACTGTCAAACCAGCAGTCAATAACTTCTGGGACTCGGGTCATGCGGCCATTACACTTTTCACACGTCAGGTGAACATCATCCACGTAGGGACGGTGGAGTTCGATGGACGCGTCAATGTCCTCCTGGGCACGATCTGCCAGTTCCTGACGGGAACCAACGGACGTCAGGTCGTCACAATCCTCACAACGCCAAATGTTCAGCGGTGTACCCCAGTAACGGCTTCGGGAAATCGCCCAGTCGTTGAGGTTCTCCAGCCAGTTGCCGAAGCGCTTTTCGCCCACGTGGCCTGGGAACCAGTTGACACCCTTGTTGTTCTCGATGAGTTGGTCTTTCAGACGGGTCATCTCGATATACCAGCTTGGCTTCGCATAGTAGAGAAGGGGTGTCTTACAACGCCAGCAGTGTGGGTAGTTGTGGAGGATGGTTTCTTTTTTGTATAGTTTGTGTTGCTCTTTTAGCCAGATCACAATCTCTGGGTCAGCGTCCATAACGAACTTGCCTTCCCAAGGAGTTGCCGTGTACTTGCCGTCTTCGTTAACTGGCTGAAGAACAGGCAGGTCATACTTTCTACCGATATTGTAATCGTCCTCACCAAAGGCAGGAGCCGTGTGAACAATACCCGTACCATCTTCAGTCGTTACGTAGTCCCCTACGGTTACGAAGAAGGCACGCTTTTCAGCCTTAACAAATGGCATGAGCTGCTCGTACTCGATTCCTTCTAGGGCTGCACCCTTCATTTCCTCAAGTACTTCAAAATCGTCACCCAATACCTGCTTGGATAGGTTCTTTTCAACGTAAAGAATTTCATCATTTTGCTTCACTTTCACGTAGGTCTCTTTGGGATTGACCGTCAGACATACGTTGGCAGCCAGGGTCCAAGGTGTCGTTGTCCATACAAGGAAGTATTCGTCTGCGTCCTTGCGCTTGAACTTGACGATAACCGTGGTGGTTTTCTTTTCCTGGTAGCCCTGGGCCACTTCGTGGGAAGCTAGGCCTGTACCACAACGGGAACAATAAGGAAGGATCTTGTGACCTTCATAAATCATGCCCTCGTTGAAGAACTTCTGAAGAATGTGCCACTCTGTCTCAATAAAGTTGTTGTCCAAGGTAATGTAGGGATTCTCTAAGTCGATCAGGTAGGCCATACGCTTGGTCTGGTCCTGCCATACAGCTTCGTACTCGAATACGGAGTCACGGCATTGCTGGTTGAACTTTTCAAGACCGTAGTTCTCAATTTCGTGCTTGTCCTTTAGGTTTAAGCGCTTCTCTACTTCGATTTCTACCGGTAGACCATGGGTATCCCAGCCAGCCTTACGCTTAACTTTGAAGCCCTTCATGGTCTTGTAACGACAAATGGAGTCCTTTAGGGCCCGGGCGATTACGTGGTGGATTCCTGGACGGCCATTGGCTGTTGGAGGTCCATCATAAAACACGAATTGCTCGCCTTCTTCTCTAGTTTCAACACTGCGGTGGAGCAAGTCGATCTTGTCCCAGTAAGCAGCGATGTTTTGCTCAGTATCTTTTACCGGCGTTGCGGATAAAGACTTGTACTTTGCCATTCTCAACACCCTTTCTTTTCATCAGTTGGTCCTTCTAGCAGATCCAGCATTCAGACTATACCCAAAAAAATAAAAATCCTGAGCACAAATGTGCTCAGGACGAAATGACTATTTCCGTGGTACCACCCGAGTTTGTCAGAATCTGACCCCTCTAAGGCTGTTAACGGAGCCGACCCGACTTTCCCTACTGGATTCAGGAAAGTAGCTCATGGATGATTTTCACTGTTCTGATCCACTGGTTCACACCAACCACCAGCTCTCTTTCTCACAGGGCACAGTTACTCTTCCAATCAAAGCTTTAGATTTTACATTAACCGTAGTATACCCAATAATCTAATCTTCGTCAACAAGGGTTTCGTTAATGGCCTGCAATTGTGCATTGAGCAGGGTTCTAAACCTGGTTTTAAAGACTATGGCGTCCTTCTTGGCTTCCTCATACTCCTTGCGGGCGTTTATGATCCGATTATTGGCATTGTCCAAGATCTTTTCAGCCTTCATTTCCGCCTGGTGGATAATGTTCTTAGACTTGTCATTGGCCGTACGCACGACTTCGTCTGCCGTGGACTGGGCCACCACCAAGGCGTCTTTCAAGGTGCGTTCAATCCGTTGAAACTGTTCCAACTGCTCATCGGCTTGCTTGAGTCGCTCCTTGACGGCTTCATTTTCCACCATGAGTTTTTCCATTTCCTTTGACACTTCAAGGAGGAACATTTCCACTTCAGTTGTGGAATAGCCACTGATTCCTTTTTTGAACTCTCTTTTTTGAATATCCAACGGTGTTAGCATCATAGCCCCCTATTTTACCAAACGTAGGCGCACATGGATTCTGTCTTTTTTCGATGTGCCACCATCACCATCGTAGATCAAGCGACCCTTGCCCCGCACCGACACCAGGTCTCCTTCTTTGAGTCCCATGGAGGGATTGGTTACAGGTCGATAATTGACTTTCACTTTTTCACCCCGGACTAAGTCCGCAGCCTTGCCCCGGGACAAATGGAAACCCGTGGCTATGATCGCGTCCAGTCGCAGGGATTTTACTGTCCCACTGACCACCTGATATTCTGGTTCCTTGAGCTGGAGAGCGGTCAAGGACTCCACTGAGGGTCTCACACTGGTGGACCCGATCTTGACCAGGTGGGCACCCAGGAAACTGGCCATTTCCCGGTCCGTAATGATCTGGATCACGTCACCCCAGACAATCAGATCTCCAATTTTAGGTCGGTTAATCCCCAAGCCCAGGACAGAGCCATGAACATCCCGGTGGCCCAAGTCTTTCTTTTGCTGGAGCTTCTCCACATGAACCAAGGCCAGGGGAAAGTCCACCATGTCCTCTTCCATCCAGTCAGGACACAGGGCCAGGACCTGGTACTCTGCGTCTGGATAACCACCGTCCATATAAAAAGACAAGCCGTGGACTTGGGTCAAGCACTTCACGGCATCGTCAATCATGTCAGGGGATAGGAAGTCCGTAAAAACAGCTTCATGGCGCTTTAAGGCCTGTTCTGCCTGGTCCAATATCCGTTGGACTTTCATTTTACGGTCTCCACTGACCCCTAACCACTGTATTAATTTCTCTTTTTGGATCATTAGAAGCTAATGACCAAGCGAACCAGCATGTTCAAAAGCAGAACCAGGACAATTGGTGAAAAGTCCAGGGTACCACCCAGTCCAAGTCGTTGCAATAAGTCACGGATTGGACCTAACATAGGTTCTGTTACCTGATATACAAAGTTTGTAAAACCGTTATTCATGTCCCTAGCTACCCAGCTAAGTACAATACGGATTAACACCAACCAATTGATCACCTGTACGAAGAGTACTACTGTCCCCTTTAAGGTTTCCATCATTGTTTTTCTCCTTACTGATCTTGATTGGAGCGATTTTTACTCCATGAAAAAATACCCTTTTCCGCCAGCTCGCTCTTCACGTCGCCGGAAATATCCACATTATTGGGTGCCAAAATGAAGATACCGCGGGAAACTTTCTGGATATGTCCATCCAAGGCGTACAAAGCGCCACTACAGAAGTCAAAGATTTTTCTAGCTAAATCTGCGTCCAGGTCCTCAATATTAATGATCACAGGCTTGCGCTGCTTGAGGCTGTCCACGATTTGCTTGGAGTCTTCAAACTCCTTGGGCTGGAACAACACGACCTTCATGTTGCCTGAAACTGTTGTAGAATGAAGGTTCACCACCTTGTTCATGGGAAGGCTTGACGTTCTTTGTTCGATCATTGGGGCAGTGGTCGGCTGCTCTTCCATTTGCTCGTCCTCAAGAACCTCGTCCTCCTCATATGTGTTGAAACCCATAAAAAACTTCACCTTGTCAATAAACTTATCCGCCATGCTACCCTCCAGAATTATTTATATGTCCGTGCGCCAAATATTCCACTTCCAACACGAATGAAGTTCGCTCCTTCTTCAATCGCCACTTCGAAGTCATTGGTCATGCCCATGGACAGGTATTGCAAATCAACGTTCTTATATTCTTTATTCTTTAGATCGTCAAAGATCTCCTTCAAACGTCTAAATACAGGACGAACGTCCTCTGGATCATCTGCATATGGTGCGATTAGCATCAATCCTTTTATCTTTACCCCATTTAGGGATTGGATCTCATGAATTAAGGGTTCTAGCTGGTTTGGTTCCACTCCAAATTTTTGATCTTCCCCAGCCACATTGACTTGGAGGAGGATCTCAATTTGACGGTCGGCCTTCTCTGCCCGTTTGGATATTTCCTCTGCCAAACGGAAGGAGTCCACTGAGTGGATCATGTCCACCTTGTCGATAATGTATTTTACCTTGTTGGTTTGCAAATGGCCGATCAGGTGCCACTTGGGACCTTTCTGAACATCGTCAAACTTTCTTCTGATTTCCTGCACGCGGTTTTCACCAACTATGTTGACACCAAATTCAACGGCAGCATTCATTACGTCCGCTTCCACTGTCTTGGTTACAGCAACCAGTTGAATGTCGTCTGGGCGACGACCTGACCGGTCACACGCCTGGTTGACAGCGGAATGGATTTGGTCTAAGTTCTCTTTAATGTATTGATATGACACGTGTTCACCTCTAATTATATATGGTATCGCCTTCACGATACTGGGCTCCGTCAATGAGCACTTCGTCGTTGATCTCGATGGTGGATCGTTGAACGGTCTCTCCATCTTCCAGTACATCTATGGTTATGCCCGTCTTTACAACGGCAAACTCCTCATGGTAGCCAATGACACTCACCGGTTTAAAAACAGCCCGGTTGTCCAGGCCCAACATATAAACACCTGTGATATCGTCTTGGGTTATCAGGGCCGATCTAGGGATTTTAAGCCCTTGGTATTGCTCACGAATCACGTTGGCAGTCACCAAACGCTGTCGATGAAACTGACTCATCTGTTCTGTGATTTTCAGAACAATGGCCCCTCTTTCACCGGTCTCAAAGACCTTGGAAATGGTCCCATTGACCCGTTCCTCATCCATTTCAATGACCACACGACGTCCCTGTTCATACAAGTTAAGATCCTTACGGTCCACCAGGGCCACCATCATCCAGACACTATTGTCCACGATCTTATAGACCGGTGCGCCCTTTTGCACCTGCTCAGCAGTCAAGTTACGCACATTGATGGGTTGGTCCATGATCGCTTCATAATCTAGCTTGTAGAGGTTGTCCGTGGTCAGTATGGACTCCATGCCATCGCTATAGTAGGTGATAATCCCAGACTTGGGAGAGTAAAAGGACACTGTTTGTCCCTCTGCTCCAGTGCCTACATAGGCTGCTGCATATCCCTGGGAAGACTCTACCATTTCACCGAGCATGTTCTTGCGCTCAATCTTTAGGTCAAGCTCTTCTTTAAGGTCAGTGGTCAAACCCATGTCACCAGCAGTCCTGGCAATGAGTAACTGCTCCACGACAAGGGCAATTTGCTCCTCGATCTGGTCTTCTGTCACCGTTAAGGCCTGGACCGATTGGTCCGTTTCCTCTGGTGACGATCCTTCTAGGGGCTCTTCCACGGTGGCTCGGGTAATGTCTGCAACCTTAAGGCCCTTTTTCACCCGGTCCCCTTCCACTGCATTGTAGCGGATGTCGCCGCCAATATTGGTGTGGACCACCAACTCATTCCTGAAAATGATGGCATCACTAACCTGGGGTATGTCGATTTTCTCATATACCGCCGTAAAGGTTTTATCGGTCTCCAGCAAAAATCCCATTGCCAGACGATAAATCACATATCCGATTAAGCCCAATAGAATGATTGAGCGAAAAAACCGCCCCCAGTTTATGCGCACAGGACCCCACCTTCAATCTGAAAAAAAGACTACCGACTCGGTAGTCTCAGTTTGCCGAAGTTCGACACCTTGGTCATTGATTCGATGAATGTCTAAAACAAACGACCATATTTCATTGTAATCTTCAACCGTTTGATGGACTGGACACCCAGTTCAATCAACTCGTCGTCTGAAGTAATCAGGCAGATCGCCTTTTCTTGCTTTTTGGCACCAATCAAGGTCCCACTTACCAATTCATTATCTTTGAGAAGCACACGGATTTCGTCTCCGATATTCAAGTGGGTTTCCCCTAACTTGAAGACTTTATAGTCCAGAGAGTCAATAAAGTCCTGTGTGACCCTTTTGCTCTTAATAAATACCTGGTGGTTTTGCATATTCAGTTTCTCTTGCATGACGCTGAAAATGTACCCAAATGTACACAGCGCAAGTGCAATGACAAAACCCATTTCAACATAATGGAACATGAATTCACCTGTCCTTCTTGTACAAGCTCTATCATTTATTATACATCAAGACCGGTACAAATCCAAACTATTCCCAAGGGATTTCACTGGACGCAGCCTCTTCCATTTCATGTTTCAAAGACCGCAGCATGAGGTTGGGAACAGAGTCCTTGGCGGGATAATTTTCATACACTACCTTGTATAACTCAGCGGTTATAGGCATATCCACGTCAAACTTTTGAGACAAGCCATAGGCTGACTGGATGGTATAGATCCCCTCTACCGCCATGCCGATCTTGTCAACAGCAACGTCAATGGCTTCCCCTTGACCAATTAGAATGCCACAACGTCGGTTTCTGGAATGCATGGAGGTACAGGTTACAATCAAGTCACCGATCCCAGACAGGCCTGAAAAGGTCTCAATCTTGGCCCCCATGGCGATCCCCAGTCTAGCAATTTCTCGGATACCACGGGTCATTAGGGCTGCCTTAGCATTATCGCCATAACCCAGGCCATCGGAGATCCCAGCACCCAGGGCAATGATATTCTTGAGGGCGCCACCCACTTCTACGCCTACCAAGTCTGGATTGGTGTAGACCCGTAGGTAGGGCCGGGTAAAGGTGTCCTGAACCAACTCTGCTGCTTCACGGTCCAAGGAAGCCGACACCAAGGTCGTTGGGATCTGCTTGCACACTTCTTCCGCGTGGGAGGGCCCAGAAAGGGCAACAAATTTTTGACCAGGAATGATTTCTTCCACTACCTCCGAAATACGTAGGAGGGTCTTCATTTCAATCCCCTTGGAGATATTGACCACAACTGCCTCCTTGGGCAGATGCACCTTGGCCTGGTCCAATATGGGCCGTACAGCTTGGGAGGTAATCCCCAAAACGACCAGTTCAGCACCCTCTAAGGCATGGGCCATATCATTGGTAGGCTCGATGTTGTCCGGTAAGATAATATCCTTCAGATACCGTGGGTTGTGTCGGTCCACGCGCATCTCTTCTACTTGTTCTTTACGTCTTGCCCATAGGCGAATGCGATGGTCCTCTTCTGCCAATACTGCTGACAGTGCAGTACCCCAACTCCCTGCTCCTATGACTGCAATTTTCATATATTCTACCCCATTCATTCACAATAGTCTTTTATGGTGTCAAACCCTTGGTACGCCTTGACGTCCTAAGACATTATAACACAGATCAAAACAAGAAACGCCCTGTAAACGGAAAGTTCACAGAGCGTTCAAAATTCTTTAACTCTTTATTTAACAAAGGGGTTGGTTCGCTTTCGTTCCTTCACTTCAATTTTGATCGGTGTACCCTCAAACTTGAAGTGTTTTCGAATGGCATTTTCCAAGTAACGAACATAGGAGAAGTGGGCCAATTCATAATCGTTGACGAAAAGAACAAACTTCGGTGGCTTGACACCCACCTGGGTCATGTAGTAGATCTTCAGTCGCTTACCCTTGTCAGACGGCGGCTGGTTCATCAGAATCGCTTCACTGATAATGTCGTTTAGAAGACCCGTTTGAATCCGTAGAGTCTGCTGCTCAGCCACATACTTGACCATTTCAAGGATTTGGTTGGTCCGCTGCTTGGTAATGGCAGACACGTAGATCACAGGGGCATACGGCATGTAGGCCAACTCCTGGCGGATCTTTTCTGTGTAGCGTTTCATGGTCTTGCCGTCTTTTTCGATCAAGTCCCACTTGTTGACAACGATGATACAACCACGACCGGCGTCATGGGCATATCCAGCAACCTTCTTATCCTGGTCTGTAATGCCTTCAGCTGCGTCGATAACGATCAGACATACGTCAGAACGTTCAATGGCTGTCAGAGCACGGAGTACAGAGTATTTTTCAATGTTTTCGTTTACTTTCTTCTTCTTACGGATACCCGCTGTGTCGATGAGGACATACTTGTCTCCATCCTTTTCAAAGGGGGTGTCAATGGCGTCACGGGTTGTTCCAGCGATGTCAGAAACGATTACCCTTTGCTCGCCTAAAAGAAGGTTGGTCAAGGAAGACTTACCAACGTTGGGTTTACCAATGAAGGCCACCTTCATGACGTCTTCATCGTAGTCATTCAAGCTGTCCTCAGGGAACTTGGCTACAATTTCGTCCAGAAGGTCACCTAGGTTAAGGCCGTTCGTGGAAGAAATTGGAATAGGATCTCCAAGGCCTAGGTTGTAGTAGTCATAGAAGTGCTCAGGGATATCTGCCTTGTCCACCTTGTTCATGACCATTAGGATAGGCTTCTTGGCCTTCCGTAGCATCATGGCAATTTCTTCATCGGCAGTGGTATAGGTGTCCTTGCCATCCACCATGAAAAGGATTACGTCTGCCGTGTCAATGGCCACCTGGGCCTGGTCCCGCATTTGTGACAGGATAATATCATTACTGCTTGGTTCAATACCGCCTGTGTCGATCATGGTAAAGTGGTTGTTCAACCACTCCACATCCACATAAATACGGTCTCTTGTTACACCTGGTTTATCTTCAACGATAGAAATTCGCTTTCCAGCAATCTTATTAAAGAATGTAGATTTACCTACGTTTGGACGGCCTACGACCGCAACGACTGGTTTACCCATATCATTCCCCACCTTTCTCAAGTCCCAGTATGGACTCCACCAAGGACGCACCGTCCACATCGGTTACGACCACTGGAACGCCCAGTTCAGCAGACAATTGGTCCACTGTCATGTTGTCTAAAAATACGGGTTCTCCCGTTTTGAGCATGGAGGACGGAATAATTAATGCGTCTCCAATTTGCTCCTGATCTATTTGTTCTACAATGTCCTGGGCCACGATCAGGCCGGACACCGTAATGGTCTTACCAAAAAAGTTGTTATCAATGACTTTTACCTTGGCTTCTACAGAGGGAAAGGCACCTGTGATTTCCCCACATAGGTCTTTCATGAAGTCCCCTGCTGACGAGCCGGTTGCCAGGGTCACCTTTCGATTGGGAATGTCCAAGTCCGGTTTGGCCGCCAACAAGTCCCGAACTTCGGTCTGGAGCTTGGTCAACAAGCCAACTCCATTTTCCAACTGGATATAACCTTCATAGTCCTCCGCAGTTGGAAGCGGTCTTCCAGAAAGGACAAAAAATTCGTCAGAAATAAAGACAAAACGTGTTCCACGTTCTCCAAGGCATTTTTCCTGCCACTTGGCCACCTGATCGATAGCACCTGCTGCCATTTCTGGTGTAAAGGTGGTCAAGGGGGCTAGGCCCTCTCTGAACTGAGTCGTTCCCACCGGTACAATGGCTATGGACTTGAGGCTCTGACCCAAGGCCAAGAGGTCTGTCAATGTACGATCTAGTTCTTCCCCGTCGTTGTAACCTGGACAAAGGACAATTTGGCCATTGACTTCCACCCTGTGGTCTACCAACAACTTGAGACGTTCTAAGACGTTCCCTGCATGACGATTGCCCAACATCCGGACACGAAGGTCTGGATTAGTCGTATGAATGGACACATTGATCGGACTAATATTGTAGTCGATCATTCGCATGAGGTTTTCCTCGCTGACATTGGTTAGGGTAACGAAGTTGCCCTGCAAGAAGGACAAACGGGAGTCGTCGTCCTTAAAATAGAGGGTGTCCCGCATGCCTTCCGGTAGCTGGTCAATAAAGCAAAACACACACTTGTTTCGACAACTACGAGCATGGTCCAGGATGGCACTCTCAAACTCAAGTCCCAATTCCTCGTCGTATTCCTTATCAATTTCCAGCACCCAAACGTCTCCATCTGGCTTCTGGACTTCTACTTCAATATATTCATCTGCAATCAAAAACAGATAATCAATGATGTCTTTCACAGGACGACCGGCAACGGTTAAGAGCACGTCACCCGGCTCAATGCCCATTTCTTCAGCAATGGAGTCAGGTAGTACGCGTCGTATACGGTTCCCTACAGCCCTAAATGGACTCACTTCCATGACATCACCTACCTTTCATTATGGTACTCAATAAAATCCCAATCTATCATACAGTCAAAAGACAGAGCCGTCAAGCAATTTTACTTGCCAGTTAGCTCTGCCTAGGTAATCTTATTCTAATCCCATGACGGCGACCATTCGACCTGCGCCTGATCCAGTCTTGCGGTAGGAGTGATAGTCTCCATGACACTGGGTACAGTGGTCAATGATTTCAATGTTTTGCTCCAGAATTCCAGCAGCCATAAAGACTTCCTTATTCAAGATCTTCAAATCAATGTTGTACTTGCCATGCCCTTTGGGCTGTAGCCACCTGTGGGGGTTGGTCCAACCTTCAAAGGCCGCTTTTACAGGCTCGTCCACCTCGTAGCAACAGGACCCAGCAGAAGGCCCAATTCCCACTCGAATGGTTTCAGGTACACTCCCATAGGCTGACATGAGTTGTCCGACGGCTGCTTGGGCAATTTTCGCAGCAGTCCCCTTCCAGCCCGCATGGATGACACCACCCACATGTTGAACAGGGTCATAGATAAAGAGAGGGACACAGTCCGCATAAAAGGTCACCAAGGCCACGTCTGTCCTTGAGGTGACCATGCCATCCATTTGGTCGATCACGGTCCAAGGTTCCTGGTTTTCAAGACGTTCTCCGATGACAGCCACCCGGTCAGAATGAATTTGTCGAGTAACCATGACAGACCGGTCATCCAGGTCAATCCGGTTCAAGAAGCGGTAGAGATTTTCCTCCACGTCTTCAATATTGTCCTTGGTAAAAACACCGGGGTTCATTTCTCCATAACTACCCACACTCACTCCGCCCCATTTGGTGGAGAATCCGTGGTGCAAGCGGTCATAGGGCTTAAAAATCTCAAATTGAACAAGAGGGATGTCACGTGTCATGATCGATCACTCCCATTCTTCTCTTCCAGGAGCTTGGTTAACTCCGTCATAAAGGTGGAGATGTCCTTGAACTGACGGTAAACAGAGGCAAAACGCACATAGGCTACCTCGTCCAGTTCCTTGAGGCCACTCATGATTAACTCTCCCACATAGGTGGAAGAAATTTCTTTTTCCATTGAGTTATAGAGTTTTTTTTCTATTCGTTTGGTCAAATCTTCAATTTGCTCAATGGACACAGGCCGCTTTTCACAGGCACGTATTAAACCACGAACAATCTTACTTCTATCATAGGACTCCCGAGTGCCGTCTTTTTTCACAACAATCAAGGGGACTTCTTCGATCTTTTCATAGGTTGTGAATCGATGCTTACATTCTACACACTCCCGACGTCGACGGATGACATAGCCCTCTTCCGTAGGACGGGAATCAACTACCTTGGACTCGGTAAAGTCGCAAAATGGACATTTCATTACATTCACCTCCAGGGGATTTACGTGAAAATAAGCCGCCCTTGCGAGGCGGCTTATGATGATTCGTTTTATCTTTTTCGGCGAAGGAAGGTTGGAATATCAAATTCTTCTTGTTGAGTTTCTTCAGCAGCCGGTGCTGGCTCTTCCTCAACCACTTCCTCTTCTTGCACTTCTTCAGCTTGTGCTGGCTGCTCCGTTACACGGGGTGTATGACGGAAGGAGTCCTCACCGCTTTCAAAACCTGTGGCAATTACTGTAATGCGAAGTTCGTCTTTTAAGGACTCATCGATTACGGCACCGAAAATAATGTTTGCGTCTGGATCAGCAGCTTCTGCTACGATCTCAGCAGCTTCATTGACTTCAAATAGTCCTAGGCTGGAACCACCTGTAATGTTCAGGAGTACTCCCTTAGAACCATTGATGGATGTTTCTAGCATAGGTGAATGGATGGCTTGTTTAGCCGCTTCCACTGCACGATTTTCACCGCTGGCTTTACCAACACCCATGTGGGCCATGCCCCGTTCGAACATGATTGTCTTCACATCCGCGAAGTCAAGGTTAACTAGACCTGGGATTGCAATCAAATCGGAAATACCTTGTACACCCTGACGTAGGACGTCATCAGCGATTTTAAATGCGTCCACAATGGACGTACGTTTTTCAATAACTTGTAGGAGACGGTCATTTGGGATGGTTACCAATGTGTCAACCTTGTCTCTTAGGGCTTCGATCCCCGTGTCTGCGTGAAGCATACGGCGACGACCTTCAA
>CAYFHQ010000015.1:0-47827 GCA_964342805.1 uncultured Peptostreptococcaceae bacterium
CGGATTCTCTGGCTGGACGCTCCCAGGTGGTTGTACACCTCCATCTACGTGGGCATGGGCTGGGTTGCGGTCTTCTTCCTCATCCCCCTCTATAAGCTCATGTCGCCAGGGGCCTTTAGCCTCATGGTAACTGGGGGTATTCTGTACACCATTGGAGCCGTGATCTATGGCCTCAAACCCAAGTTCCTACAGATGCGGTATCTGGGCTTCCACGAGATATTCCACCTCTTTATTCTTGGCGGGAGTGTGTCGCATTTTGCCATGGTGAGTGGCTACCTCCTCCGCTGAGAGCGCATAAATTCACCTTATTCTGCGTTGCTGGCTGAAAGTCGATCGGATCACGATCTAGAGATCGCTCACCGCTCGACTTTCAGCCGCGTCTTGCTTAAGGAGAATTTCTGCGCTCTCAGGAGTTTGTGTTTGGAAGTACCTTAAACTAAACTGATTGTTTATAATGAATAGGTCACGATCTAGAGATCGCTCACCAACCACCACTGTTTTTGTGGTGGTTTTTCTTTGTTCTCCTGGTTGGGTAGGGGGTATATATGATTCAGGAAGATTTGGAAGGAGGAAGGTATGAAAACTTGGACCAGTACCATTGAAGTGAATGCAGGTATTGGGGACGTGTGGCATATTCTCGATGGCAGTGAGGAACACTTGCGTAAGTTGGACCCTAATATTATTAAGAATGAGGTGATTGAGGAAACCCCTGAACGGGTTGGGTCTCGTTACTTGCAAGAGTACAAGGAAGGCAAGCGGGTCATGTCCTACGAGGTGAAGGTCTTGGATTACAATGAAACAGACCAGACCAAACTCTTTAAGATTGGCTTTAATCTGGACGGCATGTTTGAAGTGACAGCCCGGTACGATATTACTGCCCTGGACGAAAACCATACGCGGGTGAAGTATACGGTGACCAATGACCCTCTGAAGCTGATCCCCAAGATCATGATGTTTTTCATGCGGAATGACAATGTCATGGACACCCATATGAACCGGATCAAGGAGTTGACGGAGGCAGAAACCAACCATTGAGACAAGGGGCTTAGAGAACTTTGTCGGAAATTATCAGATTATTTTGAAATCATATCCTTGTTATGGTATAATATGTATAGCAATATGTTTCAGGGGGCTATAAAAATATATAAGCCGGGTGCACACGGAGACGTGTGCATTTTTATTTTTTGTCTTCAAACACTGAAAAATGGAGCATGAGGACGTGAATGAAAATGTATCGTTAAAAATAGTTGACTGATGAAAGTCTTGCTGTTACAATAAGATTGAAACCAATACAAGCATGAGGAGAACCATTGTTTTGAGAAAATACATTTTCGCATAAATCACAGGAACTGCATATGGGTACAGCACACAGGCGGATTGAATTCAGCGACGACCTGTGACTTTGTTGACCCATGAAGTGATGGAGCGAAAATACTCAACAAATGGTTTATTTTTATGCGCAAATGCCCTGCTTACATGCAGGTTGAATTCAAGTGCTGAAAAAGTTGCCACTGGGTGTATGCCCAGTGGCTTTTTCTATGGAAAAAAGGGGGTGAGCCAATGCCTTCATTCATGCTGATGCTGAACAGAGGACAAAAAACAGTATGCAGATAGGATGGAAAAATGAATAGATGTATGACTGATCGTCGCTTCCTATCTGTTTTTCAGATAGGGAGGACCCCATGCATCAGGCAAATCACAAACTCCAGCTCACGTGGACGCTGGAGCAGAACACAAATACTCAGGAAATGAGACACTGCCCCGGTTGTGGCAAAAAAACAGCCTTTGAAGACTCCGGCGTCCGTCGCCACAATGCCAACGGGAAAAAGATCACCCAGTGGGCCATCTACAAGTGCGAAAAAGGCCATACCTGGAACAAGACCCTGGGCCACTATCGGGCTGCCCAGGCCAATGCCATAAGCGATCCCGGCTCTTTGGAAAGGCACCGGTATGGTAGGGTAGAGGAGGTAGCATCAATTGAGCTGAGTCAGTCAAGACTTACAGAAGCCGCTGGAATATTGGAAGGAGTCGCACCATCTTTGATTCCATTAGACTTCACAGGCCAGGTAGAAATCACCATCGCAGGCCAGACCAAGGGCAACCGCCTGGACAAGGTCATCCACCAGAGGTGTAACCACTGGGGACGGACAGAGATCCAGAAAATGATCAAGGGTGGCCAAATCCTAGTCAACGGACAAGGCGTCAAACCCGGTGCCAAGCTCAAGGTGGGGGACGTGGTGTGTATTTGTGTTGACTAATATGCCATTATTGGTGAAAATAGGATGTATGAAATGATTAATGACTGGTTGGAAGGAGAACATGATGATTCAAGGATCGAGGATAAATTTGGCACCCTACACATCAGAGTATTGCCATTACTTTTTCCAGAAGTATGTGGAGGATCAGATGTTTTCAAACAGAGTCTTTCAGTATAATGCCGAAAAAGTGGAAGCCTACTTTCAACTAAAGGGGTGGACCCAGCAAGACGTATGTTTGCCATCCTGCTTGGGGAAGAAGTCATCGGTGAAATCCAGCTGAAACGACTGGATATGAATCAAAAGGTCGGAACCCTGAGTATTCAGCTAAGCCATGACGATGTCAAAGGCAAAGGCTATGGAACCGAAGCAGAGCAACTCATCATAAACCACGGATTCCAAACCCTCGGCCTCAGAAAGATACTAGCTGACACCGTTCCCCAAAACAACCGAAGCAAGCACATCCTAAAAAAACTAGGCTTTCGTCACACCCATGACGATGACAAGTTAAACTACTTTGAACTAAGACGTGAGGATTGGCTAGCAGTTAATGAAGAACTTTAGCACACACAAGTAGATAGACGCCCCATACTACAGTATCAAACCTGCAGTATGGGGCATTTTACGCCTCAGAATAGAAATCATGTGGATTAGCTCACATAAAGCAGAAGTGGATATTCCAGAGCCGCAGCATTGCGGACGATGACGAGAAACCCTGTGAGAGAGCGGAATGAACCGTGAAGCGGAGTCCGTGTTTGAGCGTAGCCACAGGCGAAGCGAGTTAGGACGGAGTAGGATCATTCCGAAATCGAACAGTAGGTTTCTCATCATTTGTAGCCTAGCAAGGCGAAGGGAATATCCACTTCTGCTTGCTTCGGATGCCAATCCACATTTTTATTGACACCTGTGTCGAAAAAAGCTAAACTTTTTATGGACAGTCGTGTCGAAAAAGAATCGAAAGGATGAATCATGCCTAAGATTGTCAACTCACAGGCCGTACGCCAAGAAATCATTGAAGGTGCTTATCAGGTATTCGTAGACAAGGGCTTTTACAAGACCAGCCTTGCAGATATCACAGCAGCCTGCAATATGAAACGGACAACGGTCTATCACTATTTCAAAAACAAAGAAGAAATCTTTGAACAAACCGCATACTATGTCATTGAACTCATGGAAGAAGAAGTCCTACGGGTCATGGACCAGTGTGACATGTCCTTGTATGAAAAGGTCCGTCGGGTGAATGGGGTTTTGGATGAAAAGCTAACCATCCAAAGAGCCGTCCAGCTGTCCATGGAAATGGCCACTGTGATCATGCGGGAAGAAAAAGAACTCTTTATGCGAATGCAAAAGAGAATGTTGCAAGCGGGCAAACAATTTGCTGGCTTATTAGACGAAATTGCCAAACAACAAGTGAAAAATGCCATGGAAAAGATGGAGTATGCAAAGCTGTCCTTGCTCATGAACCTCATGGGAAAAGCCGAAGGCGTAACCAGCCTGGTCAGTGACAGTATTCTGTCCACCATCGCATTATTATCATAATTGGAGGAGGTAGCAAGTGGCTGTAAAAATAATCACAGACAGTGCCAGTGACTTACCCAAGTCTTTGGCCTCAGAAAAAGGAATCGACATCATTCCTGTATTGGTCTACGTGGACGACGTGGAATACCTAGATGGGGAAACCATTGAACAAGACGCATTCTACCAGAAAATGCTGGAGGGAAGTGCAGTAAAAACGGCACAAATTCCTGTTCAACAGTTTATTGAACGTTTTGAAGCCCTACCAAGCGGGACGGATGAGTACATATATTTTGCTTTTTCCTCTGGTCTATCTGGCACCTACCAAGCAGCTGTCATGGCCCTTAATGTGGTCAAGGACCAACGTCCAGACCTCAAGTTGACCATTGTTGACACGTCTTGTGTGTCGTTGGGTCTTGGGGTTTTGGTATTGGAAGCTTGGGAAATGGCCCAGGCAGGAAAGTCAGTAGATGAGATTGTTGGCCATGTCCAGCAGGCTGCACCGACCATGGAACACGTCTTTAGTGTCAACGATCTAGAATACCTCTTCCGTGGTGGCCGTGTGAGCAAGACCCAGGCTGTTGTTGGCAATGTGCTGAATATCAAACCGATTTTGCGGGTGGAGTCGGGTAAACTGGTTCCCTTTGACAAGGCTCGAGGTAAAAAGAAGAAACTAGCCAAAATGTTCAGCTACATAGCAGACCATGGTCAAAACCTAGAAGGTCAAACCATAGGTATTGCCCATACCCTAAATGAGTCAGAAGCTCTTGAAGTGAAAAAGCACTTTGAAGAGACCTATGGCTGCACCAAGTTTGTCATTGGCCAGCTGGGTTGCACCATTGGTGCCCATTGCGGCCCGGGACTCATTACCCTCTTCTTTAAGAACCAGTAAAAACAGGGAGACCATACAAATAAGCCACCTACAGTCCCATGGGACTGTGGGTGGCTTTTCCTACTTCATGGCTTCCATTTGTTCTTTAATTTCCGATTCAGACTCGGCCATTTCTATGTCCGAGATTACCCCCTTATAGAGGGTTTCATCATCCACTTCAAGGGCCGTAATTTCTTTCTTGATCCCTGCCATTCGTTGGTCAAGGATACCAATCAAGTTGGCACAAATCTTCAGCTCGTCTGTAATACGCTTGGGTGCTTCCGTTCGGTACTTGTAGTAGATCTTGTGCTCCAGGCTGGCCCAGAAATCCATAGCAATGGTTCGAATTTGGATTTCAATTCGAGTGGGAACAGGACCAGAGCTAAGGAAGACGGGTACTTCAATGTGAACGTGGAGACTCTTATAACCATTTCCTTTTGGGTTTTCAATATAGTCTTTGATTTCTACAATCCGAATGTCAGTTTGACGGTCCAGCATTTCAACGACCTTATAAATGTCTTCTTCAAAGGCGCAAATAATCCGGATGCCTGCAATATCAAAAATATAACGTCGTGCATTCTCAACGCTTGGCTCATGGCCATATCGAACCAACTTTTCGATAATGCTATTGGGTTTTTTCACTCGGTATCGTATGTGTTCAATGGGGTTATAGTCGTGGATATTGCGAAACTCCTCGTCCAAAATCTGAAGCTTCGTTTTCATTTCCTCGGTGGCAAATTTATGAATTAGTAATAGGTCTCGCCAAGGTTTCATTTCCTCGGTCATCAACGCCTCGTACATGGACACTCTCCTTTTTGAGTGGGATAGTTTTATTTTACCCTTTAGCTGGAAATGTAACAAGGAAATTGAGGTTAGGAGACTTGTAAAGTGGTACAAGATTTGTTTATAGCAAAGAAAAGCCCATCTATGTACTTGGTGTCATAGACGGGTTGAGTGTTAAGTCTTTTTTCGTTCGATTAGGTAGACTCCAATTGCAAGTAGGAGGAACAAATAGGTGAACGGGTCTGTAGGTATGAGCCCCCCATGGTAATAAAAGCCTCTGATACCTTCTGCAATTCGAAATCCTAAGGTTGTTAGGGTGTGAAAGAATCCTGCTAGGAATAGACAGATGATGACTGTTTTACTTGGGGTTTTCATACATTCTCCTTAGTGGCTTCCTGGTTTAGAGTAAACAACTTTTTTAGGTTTATGTGCATACTGCGTTTTTGAACCATTAGAATCTGTTCTGTGTTCTAGAGTAAAGCCATAGTTGCCTACACTTACTTGATAAACATCTACTTTGTCCAATGTGAACTTGTGTTTGTCAGCAGAGACTCCGAGATAGAAATCAGCTGAGTTGTATGCTGTCCACTCTGAAGGGAAACTGAAAGTAGTTCCATTAGTGACTTCGTATGTAACGGAACCACTAATCCCGAATGATGAATTGATCAGACCTTTGATTTCAGTTGATGGACTGGATTCAAAGGATACAGATCCTGATGTTGATACAGTTCTTGTAGTTGATACTGTTTGTCCTTTAGCAATTGAGATTATATGCTTTTGATTATATGTTGGGAGACTATTGTATCCAACAATTCGATGATCTCTGATCTTGTAATAAGAATACAAGTACTGTTCACTTGCCACACTTGACATCATTAATGATGGAAATTTTTCAAGCGCTATTGGATCAGTTTTAAGTGATGGATCAATAAACTTATAGATTACGTTTGTGTTCACTGGTGTTGATTCAACATCATGTACAACAATGCTACTAGAGTCTGCCATAGCTATTGAACCAAGGGACATTACCATTAAAGACATGATAATCAAAACAGATAGTATCTTTTTCATAGTTACGCTCCTTTATCTGGGTCTTTACAAGAATGAGTTTTGTTGAGGCTAGCCAATCATAGTATAGGATGAATAGGAAAAAAATACATAATAATTACATATTTTGCATCCGAAAGCGTATGTTTCGACCTTGGTAATAAGTTTCTAATGAGTAAAACCCCCACAAAAACAATTTGTTTTTGTGGGGGTTCTTTATACCACCTTCGTCGTCCACTCCTCACAGTTCCAAACCTCCGTCACCACATCCCGGTAAAACTCCGGTTCGTGGCAAATCAGTAGAATGGAACCCTTGTAGTCCTTGAGGGCACGCTTGAGTTCTTCTTTGGCGTCTACATCCAGGTGGTTGGTAGGCTCATCGAGGACCAGGATGTTGGTGTCTCGGTTGATCAGCTTACACAGGCGGACCTTGGCTTGCTCACCGCCGGATAGGACCAAGACCTTGGACTCAATATGCTTGTTGGTTAGGCCACACTTTGCCAGGGCAGCCCGGACTTCGTATTGGTTGTAGGCCGGGAAGTCCTGCCATACTTCGTCAATACAAGTATTGTAGTTGGCTTCCTTGATTTCCTGTTGGAAGTAACCAATGGCCTGGTTGTCACCCTTGGCAACAGAACCACTAATGGCTGGGATTTCACCCAGGAGGCTTCTTAGCAGGGTGGTCTTACCCAGCCCGTTGGCACCTACCAGGGCGATTTTTTGGCCCCGTTCCATCAACAAGTTCAATGGCTTTGACAGGGGCTCGTCATAACCGATCACCAGGTCCTCTGTCTTAAAGATCAGGCGACTAGGTGTTCGGGCTTCTTTAAAGTGAAACTCTGGCTTGGGCTTTTCCCGTGCCAGTTCAATCCGATCCATCTTGTCCAGTTTCTTCTGACGGGACATGGCCATGTTCCGTGTTGCAACACGGGCCTTGTTACGGGCAACGAAGTCTTCCAGTTTATCAATTTCCTGCTGCTGTTTACGGTAGGCAGCTTCCACTTGCTTTTTCTTTTCTTCGTGAATCCGCTTGAAGTTGTGGTAGTCGCCCACATAGCGGTTAAGCTCCTGGTTTTCCATGTGGTAAACCAGGTTGATCACTTCATTCAAGAAAGGAATGTCGTGGGAAATCAGTATAAAGGCATTCTCATATTCCTGTAGGTAGCGTTTTAGCCACACAATGTGCTGCTCGTCCAGGTAGTTGGTCGGCTCATCAAGAAGCAGGATATCAGGCTTTTCCAATAGGAGTTTAGCCAAAAGCACCTTGGTTCTCTGGCCACCAGACAGGTCAGCAACGTCCTTGTCCAGGCCAACGTCGGATAGGCCTAGACCCCGTGCAACTTCCTCTACCTTGGAATCGATCAGGTAAAAGTCATTATTGGTCAGGATATCTTGAAGGGTACCGGTCTCTTCCATGAGTCGGTCCAATTCTTCCGGTGTGACCTCGCCCATTTTTTCAAACATGGCATTCATTTCTGCTTCCATGTCAAATAGGTAGGTGAAGGCCAGTTTTAGAACATCGCGGATCGATTGTCCCCGTTGAAGGGCGGTGTGCTGGTCTAGATAGCCTACACGGACACGCTTAGACCATTCCACAGTGCCATCGTCTGGCTCTAGCTTTCCTGTGATGATATTCATAAATGTAGACTTACCTTCACCGTTGGCGCCGATCAGTCCAATATGTTCCCCCCGTAGGAGGCGAAAAGACACGTCATTGAAAATGGCACGGTCGCCAAACCCATGACTGAGCTTCTTTACGTTCAAAATACTCATGGTTTATCTCCTTGTACGACTTCTAGTCTCCTCCATAGATTATATTGATTTTTGAGCCGAGGTCAACGGATGACACCAAAAAGTCACCTGATTCAGGACAAATCCCTATCAGGTGACTCAATTTCAACTATATAAGAAGCCTTTTGTAGACAGGCCTAGTCTAGGTCGTCGTAAGCCGGCTTTCTCTTGGTCTTGTCCGCATACATCCGCTGGTCGGCACAGTGGAGTAGCTTTTCCAAACTTTCTCCATCCTCAGGATACTGGGCCATACCGTAGCTAAATCGTCCCCTAAAGGTCGATGGGCCGTACTGAAAGTCTTTGCTAGTGAAGTGGCTTCGGATGGCCTCGAGGCGGTCCTGGAGCATTTTGAAGTCGGAGTCGGTAAAAATGGCAGTGAACTCGTCTCCACCAATACGGGCAAAGGCGTCTGAGGCCCTAAAGTTGGCCTTCATGATTTCGGAAAAGGTCACCAGATAATAGTCGCCAGCCTGGTGGCCAAAGGCGTCGTTGATTTGCTTGAGCCAGTCCATATCAAAGAGGACCAGGACCAGGCCATACTCCAACCGGTCCGCATGGACCAGGCGGTCATCAAAGACCGTTTCAAAATGCCTACGGTTCATAAAACCCGTCAAACTGTCATATCGGGACAGGTTCAAGGTCTGGGAGTAGAGTTCAAATATTTTGCTGAGAATAGGCACCTGTTGGCGCAGGTATTCAGCGATGTTCCGTTCGCTGGCCGTATATACAAACTTGTCCATACTATCCAAATGGAAGAGGTAGCGAAGTTGGCCATCAATATGAATGGGAACGATCATGGTAGACCTGGGTGGTTGCCCGCCGTCAAGTGGGACCATTTTGACACTGCCTGGATACTCTGGATAGGTGTCCAGGTCATTAATGATAGTCGTCTCCAAACTCTCACCCTTGGTATGTCGGTAGAAGAGGCTTTCCGCTATGGGCATTTTAATATGATCAAGGGTACCCTGGGCATATCCAGCAACAGACTGAACCGTGAGGGTTTTGTCATCATGAAGAGTCAAGAGACAGGCCCCATGGGCGTGGGAAATAATATCCAGTATGCCTTCCAGGAGTCTTGTGTAGAGGAGTTCCTCGTCATGGGTTTCCATGATGTTATGGGAGATATCGATCAGCAGGTCCTTTACGGCGTCCATTTCTTCCATCTGCCGCTCAATTTGCTTTCGGTCCGTGATATCCAACATTACACCCACCAAGCCAGTGGCATGGCCATAGACATCCAGCTGGGTAGCCTTCATAAACTGGACATCATGAATGGACCCATCGGCGTACTTGACCTTGGACTCATAGACCTGAATGCCCTTACTTTCCATAAGTTCGTCATCAGCCCTTTTATAGACATCCGCCATTTCCGGCGGGGCCACATCATATACCGTATGGTTAATAATGTTCTCCATGGGCAGGCCCAAATAGTCAGAAAAGGCCTGGTTGCAATATCGGTAAACCCCTTCTTGGTCCTTATAGAAAATGGGGCTAGGAATCAAATTGACCAGGGCGTTGAGGGAACTAAAGGCCTGCTCGGCCCGGTAGGTTTCCATCCGCATGACAGAAACATCCTGGATAATGCCCACCATCTTGCTGAGTCCATCCTCACTGTTCACCACGTGGCTGGAGTTTACCAGAACAAAACATGGTTTGCCATCAGACCGCTGGACCCCGTATTCTTCGTTGTCCACAAAGCCATTCGTAGCGGCCGCTTGAAGGGAAGTCATCATTCTTTCCTGGTCTTCAGGAACAATGAAGGAAATCAGCTCTTCAGCCGACCAATACATCTGACGCTTTTTACTCCCCAGGATCTCCATGATTTCCTCATCCAGTTGAAAACGATTGGTTTCTAGATCCCATTCCCAAATCCCCAGTCGAGCCGTACGCAATGCGGTCTGCAGCAAGGTGAGTATGTGACCCGAATGAACGTTTAGAAAGTTTCGATTATCCATACGACCCCTCCTTTGCTACATAAGTACCCGAAAAACCCGTCAAGACCCATTCGCAGGGCAAAATAAAATCACCCAACAAACCGATTGGGTGATTTCGAAGAGAATATGAGAACACGCTAATTGTGGCAGCAATTATAGTGTTTCGTGGACGTGTTGAATCAGGTGGGCCAAAGAGTTTACATAGTTGCCAAACTCGTTGTCATACCAGCCAAAGATCTTTGCGTGGGTAACGGGTAGGTTGAGGTCGCCTGCCATGTCACATTCAAATAGGAGCTGCTTTGGTAGTGGCATAAACTCCGTCTTTGTGGACGTTTCGAAACCTTCAATCACAACGGAAGCCTTAAAACCTCTAAAGTCAGAGGACACATTTTGCTTGTCGCTGAAAATGATCAGGTTGTTCTTCTGCTTGTCAGCAGCTTCTTTATAGAGGTTGTTAATGAAATCAGCGTCAATGTTGGGCTGGCCCTCTTCTGTCATACCTGAGCGGAAAGTCAGGTTAAGAGTAACCAAGGAAACCGTATTGGTTGGAATCCGAACGGAGTCGGCCATAAAGCCAATGCCCTTCATTTGAGGTAGAACCACTTCCAGAGCCTTGGCAGCCCCTGTGGACGTTACAATAATGTTGTTCAGGGCACTACGATTTCTCCGTAGGTCCGATGCGCCCTTGCCTGGTGTTTTATCTAGAATGGACTGGTTATTGGTTGCCGCATGGATGGTCGACATGGAAGCTGTCAGGATGTTGGCAGTTTCTTTGCAGTCCAGTAGAGGTTTCATCATATGGGACAGGGCTGTCGTTGTACAAGACGCCGCTGAGATGACTTCATGTTTAGCAGGATCATAGGTGTCTTCGTTAATGCCGTAAACGATCATGGCTGAGTCGTCAGGCATATTGGATAGGCCACCACCAATTTTAAAGGGTGCGCTTACCACGACTTTCTTGGCACCCGCAGCAATGTGACCGCGGACAGAACCCTTGGCATCAGCCGCATCTTTTGTAGGGTCCAGGAAGACGCCAGTACAGTCCACTACGACTTCAACGCCGTGCTGGGCCCACTGGATGTCTTTTGGATTCCGGTCTGCCATAAGGGCACGAACGGGAATACCAGCGATTGTGAATATACCAGCTTCACGGTCTACAATCTCCACCGGGCAGGACTTGCCTGTATAACCAAATAGGAAACGATCCAGAGAACCGTAAGTGGAGTCGGTGAGCAGGAAGTCGATCAAGTCTTCCAGACGGGTGCCTGTTTCACGACCTACATTGATCACGTACTCGTCAAAGTAGCCTACGCTGAATTGGTTCCATAATGTCAGTTTGCCAATACGGCCTAAACCGTTAAGACCTAGCTTTTTTGTATTGTTCACGGGAGCCTCCTATGATTTCCAAGTTTTGTGGGACTGAAAACGTCCCGTTCAAACAAGTCATATTGTACACCATAAAAATGAAAAAGTGTAGCATAAATTTATGAAAAAAATGATATAATACGGACTATTTTATGCACAGTTTGGGTGTGGAAGTGTGGATAACTTACAAATGGTGCAGTGTATTTGTCCACCAGTTATTCACCAAACAGCCACCAGACGTTCACCATATGTGTAACAATCAGATGAACCAGTCAAGCTTTTCAAGTTTTATGGCTAGGGTGAATGGTTTCCGGCAGGGGGTTCAGAACTTGATATGACTGGTGTCTGTGTGGACTTGGTGTTAGATATCATCTCAGTTCGACAAGAGTGGCACGGGATTTGCTCTAAAGTGGCATAGATCAAATTAAGGGGGAAACCATGATGAAGAAAGTGATAACCATGATCGTGCTGGCCTTGCTACTCATTCAAGTAACCGCTGCAGGCTTTGCGAGTACAGTTTACGAAGGTTCTACTGAGGAAGACAAAGGGAGTTTAGTTATTGTTGGTGGCGCCCTGGAGCAATCCAATGGGCCTGTGTATGAACGGTTTGTCGAACTGGCCAAGCGTAAAGGGCCAATGAAGATAGGGATTATTCCCGCAGCTTCGACCAAGCCCTCAAAATACGGGAACCTCTTCAAAAAAGACTTGGTTGAAGTATATGGGGTTCCAGAGTCCGCAGTGGTTGTACTTCCAATTGCCCTCAGAGACGACTCAACAACGGACGATATTGATGAGTCCCTTTGGAAAGAAAATGGTAGTCATCCGGATGTAGTGGCTTCATTGGCAGACTTGACTGGGATCTGGTTTGTTGGCGGAGACCAAACCCGTATAACTGAAGTACTTTTTACAGAGTCAGGCCAAGCCACCCCTGCCCTTGAAGCCATAACAGCCTTATACAGGCAAGGGGCTGTGCTAGGTGGAACGTCTGCTGGAGCAGCTATCATGTCAGATGTGATGCTGACTGGAGGAGATAGCTTAGGAGCGCTAACGTCCAGACAAGTGGGTACTTATGAATCCATGGATGATCAGGAGTCTGGAGCTCTGACCTTTGAGAAGGGATTTGGTTGGTTCCCTGGGGGCATTGTGGACCAACACTTTGACCGTAAGGCCAGATTGGGGCGATTGATCATTGCAAATCAGTTGCATAAAGCTGCTTACCCCATGGGATTTGGGGTCGATGAGAACACCGCTATGGTTTATGACGCACAAACCAAGACCATTGAGTCAGTTGGTCGAGGAGGCGTCACAATAGTGGATGTCACAGAAGCCGAAGAGACGATTGTGGCGGGCATGCGTCGGTTAATGAACGTACGCATCTCATTCATTGAAGGATATGACCAGTACAGTGTAGAAACTGGGGAGTACAAGATCAATCCAGACAAGCTGGATACGGTGGGCTATGAGTACTTGTACGTTCCTGATCCCATGGTGACGGGTGTTATGAGTCGAAATGGCTACTACAAGCAAATGCTGGGTTTTGACCTGGTCGATAATGAAGCAGCTGATAAGGTGGTCTCCTATGCCTATGGACAGAATGGCGTGGGCTACCAGTTGACCTTCCGCCAGGAGGAGGACACCACCGGTTGGTGGGCCTATTTGGATGGGATGTTGGACCATTATTCAGCCCTGAATGTATATCTGGACTTGGAGCCTGTTGTCGTGACAGCAGCCCCAGTGGCCCAAGCGACCTATACTGTTCAGGCAGGTGACGTCCTGTGGCAAATTGCCCGAGACCACCAGGTGGACATGACATCCCTAATCCAAGCCAATGGCCTTGCCCATCCAGACAAGATTCATATCGGTCAAGGTTTAATCATACCAGCTAAATAAAATCAGGAGGCGTGACATGCTGACAATTTTTAAGAATGCAGAGGTGTTCAGCCCATCGCCCATGGGACAAAAGGATGTCCTGGTGGGTGGCAACACCATTTTGGCCATTGCCGCGCCGGGGAAGATGGCTCTATCTGGCTTGCCAGTTGAAGTGGTAGATGCTACTGGGAAGTGGTTAGTTCCTGGTTTGATTGATGCCCATGTTCATATCACTGGAGGTGGTGGTGAAGGTGGGTTCAGGACAAGAACACCTGAGTTGGTGCCTGGGGATATGGTTCGAGCAGGGGTGACCACTGTTGTGGGAACCCGGGGGACCGATGGGACAACCCGGACTATGGCGGGCTTAGTGGCCAAGGTGAAGTCTCTCAAGGACGAAGGTCTGAGTGCTTATTGTTACACGGGTTCTTACCGGCTGCCCTTGCGTACCCTGACAGGTAATATCCAAGATGACTTGATCTTGATTGAGGAGATCATTGGTGTGGGAGAGGTTGCGGTGAGCGACCATAGGTCTTCGCAGGCAGGCCTTCAGGAACTCCAGCACACCATTGCAGAAGCCAGAGTTGGGGGGATGTTAGCTGGAAAAGCAGGGCTTGTGAATATTCATATGGGAGATGGACCAGGCGGTCTAGGACCTGTCAAACAAGTGATGGCAGAAACCCAGATTCCTATCCAGCAGGTCCTGCCCACCCATGTCAACCGAAATGGCAACTTGTTTAATGAAGCCTTAGCCTTTGCCAAGGCAGGAGGACGGGTGGATGTAACCACCTCTTCCACTCCACAATTTGTCGAGGAGGGAGAGATCCCCGCAGCCAAGGCAGTGGAAACATTTCATCTGAACGGTATCCCAAGTGGCCACCTGTCTATGACGTCAGATGGTCAGGGGAGCTTGCCTTCTTTCGATGACCAAGGGCGAATAAAGGGACTGACCATTGGTAGATGTGACACTCTTTTGGCAGTTGTAAAAGAAGCGTGTCGACTGGGAGTCCCCTTTGCGTATGCATTGGCCACGGTGACAGAAACACCTGCTTCATGGTTGAAGCTAAGCGGGAAGGGACGGATTCAAGTGGGAAAGGATGCAGACATCCTTTTGATCAATCCCCAAACCTTTGAAATGGACCACTATATGGCCTTGGGTACCAGTTGGATTACTGGAGGGAAACGGATCAAGTGGGCGACGTTTGAGTAAGTATGATGCCGGGTTATTGAAACCCGGCTTTTTCCCGGGAGGAGGCTAATGGTGAGTCAACTGGCGATATTGGTGGCAGGGGCCAGGGGAACCCTAAACACCTTGCAGGAGCAACTAAAACGATATTTACCAAAACGGGTGGAGATGAGGGCATATGCCCTGGACGAAGGGGTGCCAGATGGTTTACGAGGGGACGTTTTAATCGTTTCCAGCCAACTGGCGTATGAGGAGTTAATGGCCCAGTGTGATGTGACCCAAGTGGGCAAAACCATCATAGCCGGACGGTCCATTCCCTTTCATCGTCTAGAGCAACTGGTTGGTGTTCCCGTGGGAACACAAGTGCTATTGGTGAATGATTTGCAGGAGACAGCCCAAGCAACCATCGAGCAATTGCGAGGGGTTGGGTTGTCTGGTCCCAACTACACAGCCTATGCACCAGGTATGCCTCTAGCGGATATTCGTGACTTCAAAATTGCTGTTACGCCCGGTGAGTCTGACCGGGTACCCCCGAGTATTGAACGGGTGATCGACATTGGACCACGGGTCTTGGATTTTCCCACGATCATGGCTGTCGTGACCAGCTTTAATGTGAGTTCTGCCCGGGCGGGTGCCTACTCTAGGCAGTATCTTCAAGTGATTATTGAACTTATGGCGAGTTTATCAGCGTCTAGAAATGAAGTGGCCCAATTGAATATGCGCCTGTCGTCCATGTTGGACCGTTTGGGAGACGGTCTCCTATTGGTGGATGGAGAGGGACAGGTGGTTTTTGTCAATGATGTGGCCAAGCAAGTCTTGGACATTCAAGATAGGCATGTGACAGGGAGGCCCATAGGGAAGCTACTTCGCCAGCGAGGCCTGAGCCATGTTTTGGCAGATGTGGGCGGGGAAGGCCGCGTCGTTGAGTTGGGTGGCGAAAAGGTGGCTGTAACTCGGACAGTTATGCCAGAGCAAATGTCCATGGTGTCCTTTAAACGGGTCCAGGAATCCATTGACCAATCCGATCGATATAGACAAGAACTCAGACGAAAGGGTTTGGTGGCCAAGTATTCATTTGGTGACATCTTGGGCCAGGGGAAGGCGATAGAGAAGGCAAAAAAAATTGGAGGCAAGCTGGCAACTTCTGACTTGACTATTCTTATTGAAGGAGAAAGTGGCACTGGAAAGGAACTCTTTGCGTCAGCCATCCACCGCCAGTCGCCCAGAAACAATGCTCCCTTCCTGGCAGTAAATTTCAGTGCTCTACCGGATAACTTAATCGAAAGTGAACTCTTTGGTTATGTGGAAGGGGCCTTCACAGGGGCCAAAAAAGGGGGGAAGGTTGGTTTGTTTGAGCAAGCCGACGGGGGGACTCTTTTCCTAGACGAGATCGGGGATATTTCCCATAAGGTTCAAGCCCGTTTGCTACGGGTCCTACAGGAAGGGGAGTTCATGCCTGTAGGGGGCTCAGAAGTTCGAACAGTGGATGTTCGTGTGGTAGCTGCAACGAATCGAGACCTTTTCAAAATGGTAGAAATGGGTGACTTTCGCAGTGACCTCTACTACAGGTTGAAGCGAGGCTATATTCCCCTACCCCCTCTACGGAATCGGTTGGAAGATATACCTAAATTGGCCCATCGTTTTTTACAGGAGTCCGGTGTTCGAGACATTGCTTTTACCCCGAAGGTAATTGAACGCTTCCAAACCTACCATTGGCATGGAAATGTCCGTGAACTTCGAAATACCATTGAGTATATGATTGCTGTCAGAGAATCAAATGTCTTGGGTCTCGATGACTTACCAGACCATATTAATGGCAAAGGGCGCCCTTCTGTTTGGCGAAATCGGGACGTGAAGCTCAGTGACGAGGAAGTATTTCTCCTACGAACTGTGCGACAGTATATCAGTGAGGGTGAGGTTTGTGGTCGAGAGAAATTGGCGGCGTTGGGCGTGGCCCAAGGATTTCCATGTACGCCGCATACAGTTAGAAGCCGGCTACAACACATGGAGGAGTTGGGGTTGATCAGCAAGCGAAAGGGACGGCATGGAACCCGGCTCACAGAGTGGGGCAATCAATGGTTAGATTGGCACCAAAAGGTCACCAATGGATCACCAGACATATAGGCCAGCAGAGTGTTTTTTTGCTAGGTTGCCTCAGTAGACAAGTTTTGAGAGGTGCCAAAGCGATCACTGAATGTCACTGTCCACTGGTTCCAATGAGTACGGGGATTTTGAAGAAAAACAGAAAAAATCCTTGAGTGAATGTTCGGAATTGGCACACCATTTGCGTTTATTAAGTGTTGTAATCGTAAATCAACATTTTATAAGGGGGAATAAGCATGTCGAATCAAAAGAGAAAGTGGGAAATGCCAGATACCTATGTCATTATCTTTTTCATAGTGGTACTGGCAGCACTGATGACCTACCTGGTGCCAGTGGGGCATTTTGATGTACTTTACGAAGCCAAGAGTGCAGACGGTGAGGTACTTGTGCAGGTCGCAGATGGAGAGGCAAAAGACTTTGGCGTGAATGGTACAACATATTCCCTAGACGCCAGTGGGGATAAAACCCTGCTGACAACTGGAGGGGAAGAACTGGGTTCCATAAAGAAGTCAAAGGCAAAGGCCATTGAAACAGATGACTTCAAGGTTACACAGGTTTACGGGACATACGTGAGTGATGGAACGAAAAATGGAATTAAGGTCTTCGAAAAGTGGGGTGGAATGGGCTTCCTCAACTATGTTTTTGAAGGTTTTGTGTCCGGTGATAAGTGGGGATCAGCTGTGGGTGTCATGGCCTTTATCCTCATTGTTGGTGGATCATTTGGTATTGTACTTCGAACTGCGGCTGTAGATAATGGAATCTTACGGTTTATTGAGATTGCCAAGGGATGGGAAGTTGCAGTGATTCCTGCCATGTTCATTCTGTTTTCATTGGGTGGCGCTGTTTTCGGTATGGGCGAAGAGGCCATACCCTTTGCCATGATCCTGGTCCCAGTTATGGTAGCCATGGGCTATGACGCCATTACTGGCGTCATGATCACCTATGTGGCTACACAGATTGGTTTTGCAACTTCATGGATGAATCCATTTTCAGTTGCAATTGCCCAAGGCATTGCAGGAGTTCCAGTTGGCTCAGGCTTTGGTTTCCGTTTTGCCATGTGGATGATCTTCACCTTGGTGGGGGTAGTTTTCACGACCCTTTATGCCCAGCGGATTAGAAAAGACCCACAGAGATCCTTGTCCTATGACTCAGATGCTTATTTTAGAGACGAAATTCAAGAGAACAAAACCAAGGCAGCCAAGTTCACTGTGGGACATGGCCTGGTTATGCTAACCGTTCTAGCAGGCGTTGTTTGGATTATTTGGGGTGTGCAAGAACATGCCTACTATCTACCCGAAATCGCAACCATCTTTTTTACCATGGGGATTGTTGCAGGGATTCTTGGTGTTGTTTTTAAGCTGAATAACATGACGGTGAACAGCATAGCCCACTCCTTTAAGAAGGGTGCAGCAGACCTTGTTGGTGCTGCCATGGTTGTGGGGATGGCCAAGGGAATCGTTTTGGTACTGGGCGGCACGGGAGCTGGTACGGACACTGTCATGAACACTGTACTAGCGGGAATGTCCAACACCCTGAGCGGCCTACCAAATGTCGTGACAGCTTGGGTCATGTATGCTTTCCAATCTGTTTTTAACTTCTTCGTAGTTTCCGGTTCTGGCCAAGCAGCTTTAACCATGCCACTAATGGCACCATTGGCATCAATTGTAGGCGTTTCCAAGCAGGTTGCCGTTTTAGCCTTCCAGTTGGGTGACGGTTTAACTAACATTATCGTGCCTACGTCAGCAGCCCTTATGGGTACGTTAGGTGTTGCGAGAATCGAATGGACCAAGTGGTTTAAGTTCCAGATTGTCTTCCAGGGAATCCTCGTTGCCGGGGCGTCGCTATTTGTGATCGCTGGTGTATTGATGGGCTTCTAGTGAGGAAATTGTTGACTGTATTATAGACCTACAAAAGGCCTTATCCAAGGAAGTCTTCCGTGGATAAGGCCTTTTCTCACTTTAAAACTGAATCACATCCCGGTCCATATCTTCGTATTCCTGGACCAGCAAGCGGGGGGCATACCGCTTGATCAATATAGCGCCCAGGGGAGCCGTTAAAATGATGGACAGGACACCTATGGCTAGAATGACTTGCCCAGAAGGGAGGCCAGCTGCCAGTGGAAGGGAGGCAACGGCTGCTTGGACGGTGGCCTTGGGTGAATAGGCCATCATGGCAAAGAGTCGTTCCTTTTTGTTGAGGGCGCTACCCGCTGTGGACAACCAAACCCCCAGACTCCGACCCACCAGGCCAATGGCAACCAGGATGATCCCTGCCAGACCGGCCTTCATGGCCACGGTCACGTCCACCTGGGCACCGACCAAGACAAAGAGGAGGATCTGGGCAAAGCCCCAAATTTGGTTAAAGGCCTTGGACTTCCTCTTGGACCGGGCGGGGTCCTTTAGGTTAATGGTGAAGCCCAGGGTCATGATGGCCAGGTAGGCTGAGATATCCACAATGGGCTTGAGCTGGGCCTCAATGGCTGTTAAGAGTATGCAGGTGGCCAAGAGGATGAGGATCCGGTCCAGGTCTTTAAAGGAGATCCGGCGAAAGACTTGGAGGAGGCCCAGGCCGGCCAGGGCGCCCATCCCAATGCCCCCTAGAATGGTAATGGGGATTTTCAAGAGTTCCACTCCCATGTGGCCCCCTTGGTTGAGGTTGAGGCCAATGAAGACGGTTAAAAAGGTGATGGAGACCACGTCATCCACAGAGGCACCAGACAGGATCAGGGTGGGGACGCCCTTGTTGGTTCCCAAGCGTCGTTCCTGGAGTTTCAACATGAGGGGAACCACCACGGCAGGGGAAACCGCAGCCACGATAAAGCCCAACATGCCCCCTTCTAGGAGGGTGAAACCCAGGAAGACCGTGGAGGCCAGGGCCACAAAGAATCCTTCAATAACACAGGGAATAAAGGCCATTTTCAGGGCGGCGGGCCCCACCTTAAGGAGGTCGTCCTTGTTAATGCCCAATCCGGCCTTGAGCAGGATCACGATCAAGGCAAACTTGCGCAGGTCTGCAGAAATTGCCAGGGTGTTGGCGTCTAGGATATTAAGGGCGTAGGGGCCGATAATGACGCCCAAGAGGAGCATGCCCAGCAAGCCGGGGAGTTTCAAACGTTCAAAGAGGCCCTTGGCCACAATGCCAAGGAGGAGGATTAAACCGATGGAATAGAGCATATGTCTTCCTTTCTGTGGTCGATGGAGGTCCAGTTAGGGCCAAATGGACAATAAAAAAAGCACCTGCGCACACGGATTCCGCGGCACAGGTGCTATTAATTATCTCACTAGGACATAATGGTTTTGGCGAGCTCCATCGCCTGACTTGTATTTATCATGTTAAGTGTATGCTTGAAGGGCCCTTCTGTCAAATGAAATCCAGCTTGGAGAATAAAAAGGGCTTCCAGGGCAAGGCCCCAGTTGGACTGAGGAGGGGCCAAAGCCTTTTGGGGACTGACTCTCGACGATTTTCGACATTTTTCCAATAATTGCAAAATGCCTACTTATATGATATACTATCCATGATAGTTTACATAATATAGAGCGAGGAGGTGTTCGATCTGAGAGTTTGGATTTTGTATGCCACCAAGCAGGGAAGCGTCGAGCGCTGTGCAAGATATATGGAGCAACAGCGGGAGGGTGTAATTCCTTGGGACCTCCATGACGGCGTTCCGCCCTTCATTCGGCCTGAGGACAAGATCATCCTGGCCAGTGGCGTATATAACGGCAAGGTCTCAACCATGGTGCAACGATTTGTAACAGGCCACCAGGGGAGCCTCAAGGACAAGTCCGTGTCCTTGCTGTTGTGCTGTGAACAACCGGAACTCATAGACAAGGTCGTGAAAGACAGTTTTGGTAGCTATGCCGACCAGATTGACCATGTTGTCTATGGGGGCTATGCCCACGTTCCGAGAAAACTAAATCCCATCGATCGCTTGGTCAGTAAGTATTTCAATCGTATAGAGGGACATGCAGATTGCCTAGCCTACGACAATCTACAAGGCCTTCTGTCAGCTAAACAAGGACAAAAAGCGTAGTTTTTAACCGCACCTAACTAAATGGGTGCGGATTTTTTATCCCTGGCACTCTTGATTTGAATAAAAAGTAAAAAGGTATAAAAGAAAGAGAGAGATAGGAATGGGGAGGCTCCATGTTTAAGTGGATTCGCAGCAGTCTAGCCAACACACTGACATTCTATATATCTGTGTTTCTAATTATTGTTCTGGCCATAGCCGGTGTTTTTGGTGCGACCTACTTACGGGGACAAGCTGAAACACAGATCCTCAACCAAACACGTCTAAAAACCCAGGTGGTGTCTGCAGAAATAAAGGACGTTTTTGAGAATGCGGTTTTTGTCGTGGAAATGTTGCAGGACAATGAGTCCATAGGGGCCTACTTGGATTCAGTAGACCACCATGGTCAAATAGAAACCAATCCCCACTATGACCGGGTCATGGAGGTCTTACAGAAAACCCAGCTAAAAAGCAGTTTTTTCCGCTACACCTGGATCGCCAATGAACAAGCTAGCTTTTACCTGGACCATGAAGGTACCTTCCCCGGCGTGGACTACGATATTATAAGAAGACCCTGGTACCCAGGTGCGGTTGATGCAGACCCTATCTACTTTTCTGTGCCCTACGTGGAATGGACCAGTGGGACTGTTGTGGTTTCCATCATGGGCAAGGTCAAGAAGGGCCCAGACCGGGTTGGCTTTGTCTCTGTGGACATCCAGTTCAAGGACCTACCCAGCCTATTTGCCAACACCCATTTCAGTGATCATGATAGGAGTTACTTGATCAGTGACACCGGTGGCTATATCTATCACCCCCAGGCTGACCAAATCGGTCGGGGCGGTATACACCAAGAGGACGACCTTCTCTATCCCTTCCGGGACCTGATCCTTGAGGGAGGCCAGGCTGAAGCCATGGCCCAAGTTGAAGTGGACGGTCGTTCCTACTACCTGTCTGTTTATGACGTGGGGGACTTTGACTGGAAGGTAGTCACCCTCCTGGACGCAGGGTCTGTCTTTGCTGACATGAACCGGGCGGCCATCTGGTTTAGTCTACTGTCTGTCATTGTGGTCATAGGGACCCTGCTTTTGGTTTTCTACATTGTCCGAAACTCTACAAAACCCTACAAACACCTGGTTTCCTATGGCAAAAACATTGAGGACGGCGACCTATCCAGAAACCTCCCTGGGGAATACCTCCAGCGGACCGACGAAATGGGGGCCCTTTCAAGGACCTTCCAAATGGTCATTGACGCCTTCCGCAATGAAACCACCCTCCTGGAGCAGGAACTGGCAGAAATCAACCGGGAACTGGAAGCCCAATATGCCCATATCCTCGAAACGGAAAAGGTAGCCTCCCTGGGCAATATCGTTGCAGGGGTTGCCCATGAGATCAACACTCCCATAGGCAACTGCTTGTCCACGGCCACCTACCTGGAAACCATCAGCAGTGACCTGGAGGACAAGTTTAGAAGTGGTCAAATGACCAAGAGGGACCTGCAACAATATATTGAAGCCTCAGACGAGTCTTGTGCCATCATGATCAGTAGCCTCCAGCGGTCTGCCCAGCTCATCAACAACTTCAGGCAGGTGGCTGTGGACCAGAGTAGCAACCAACGCTACCGGTTTAACGTGTCTGAGACCATCGACAATATTGTGACCAGCCTCCGCCATGAATACAAGCGCCACCATGTGACCATCGACAACCAGTGTCCGGTCCACATTGAGATTGACAGCTATCCAGGAGAATATGCTCAGATCTTGACCAACTTGATCATCAACTCCCTCCGACATGGTTTCCAGGGCCGGGACCAGGGCCGGATATCCATCAATGCTGAAAGCAGTGAAAACCGCTTTTTCCTCTTTTATGAAGACGATGGCAAGGGCATGAGCCATGAGACCCTCCACCGGCTCTATGAACCCTTCTACACCACCAACCGGGGGAGTGGCAACAGTGGCCTAGGCATGCATATTGTCTACAATATCGTCACCCAAAAGCTAGGTGGGACAGTCATGTGTGAAAGCGCCCCTGGCCAAGGGGTGAAGTTTATTATCTCTGTTCCCGTTGAAGAGCATATGGAAGCCTAAAGTGAAAATGTGACCGTCACAACCCCTTGGAGATCATTGATCCCCAAGGGGTTTATCTCATATACTGATAGAAAGAAAAACAAGTCAAGGAGGGGCCATGAGCATAACCGTAAAGGACATACTACAACTGAACTGCACCCATAGATTCCGCCAACTTACAGGACAAAAAGGACTGGACCGGCCGGTGGACAAGGTGGGAATTTTAGACTGGGAGTCAGGCCAAGTCATTACCGACTCCTTTGTGCCAGGGGAATTTGTTGTCACCTCCCTCTTGGCCATTAAAGACGACATTGACGCCTTTATGCCCATGCTGGAGGCTCTCATCCAGGCGGGAACCGGTGGGGTAGCCATCAAGACTGTCTACTTTTCCAACCTGCCTGACTACATGCTGGCCTATGCCGAAGACCGGGACTACCCTGTATTTCTGTTCGACGAGACCTATATGGAGGACATTATCACCAGTGTGGTGGAAGTTGTCCGCGAAAGCGAAGAACTGGACATGTTATCGGTCAAGGTAGACCAGTTACTCAGTGGCCAGCTGAGTCCTTATTTTGTGAAAAAGCTAGCCCTGGAAATCAACCCCTATTTCGCAGGCCACCACCAAGTGGTCTACTGCCAGTCCACCTCCAAACACCCCATGACCCAAGAACGGATGTCAGCAGCCAGAAAAATCATTGGCAAGCACAACCGCATGTTGCCCTATGGAGAGGGGGTCCTCTTCATCCATACGTCAAGAGGAAAAGAGGGACAGGACGATCAGGCCCTTTACGCCTTCCAGTATGCCCAAATGAAAAACCAGCGGGTGCTTTCCTTCAAGGCCATTGGTACAGGCCGACTCCTCCTGCCCCTCATGGACAACCCTTGGGCCCAACGGTATCACGACCAGATCATTCAACCCATCATGGCCTATGACCGGGACAATGGGGCGGACCTCCTGCAAACTGCCATTACTTACGTTGACCAAGGCCTGGACGTCAAGGAGACAGCCAAGGCCCTCTACCAACATGGCAATACCATCCGTTATCGTCTGGACCGGATCAAAAAAATCCTCGGAGACCGGGTGGACGAAAAACACTTCACGGAGGAACTTCTTTTAGCCATACGCCTCCACACGGTTCTCAACCAGGGTACAGGAAAACGCTACTAAGACAAGGGGGACAAGATGCGGTTCAATCAAACAAAACTTGGAATCCTAACGATTCTGCTACTAACAACATGGCTCGTGTCTCCCCTAGGCCAATCCTTTAGCCTAGGGCGAGGTCCTGGGGAGGAGAGCAAGGAACTTTCAGCCCCAAGCGTTCATGTGAACGGGCGACCAGTCGCCTTTGACCAGGCCAGTGGCATGCCCTATATCGACTTGAATGGACGGACCCTGGTCCCTGTCAAACAGGTGGCTGACACCTTGGGGATTGTCACCACATGGAATGGAGAAAAGCGGACCGTGACCCTGGAAAAGCGAGGTCGGTCTGTGGTCTTTACCATTGACCAGGCCACCTATTCTATTGATGGCCAACCAGCCACCATGGACACAGCTCCGACCATTAAAGGGGGAAGGACCTACCTACCTCTTAAGTACGCCATAGAACCCTTTGGAGCAGACCTAGCCTGGCAAGGGGAGGGCAAAAGAATCCTCGTGACCACCAAACAGGTGGGCGTCAACCTGAGCCATATCCACTATTGGTCCTCCCAGTGGATGTTTGTGGACGCCATGAAACAGTCTAGGGCCTGGTTGGTCCAGGACCAGGCGGCCACCCAGTGGGACCTGGCCCATGTAAAGATTCCCCTGGGTCAAACAGGCTATCCCTTGGAAATCCCCTATGAAGGCCACCAGGTCCACACCCTGCTCTTTACCCACATGCTGGAGGACGGCCCCCTCTATCCAGGGGGAGACTATACCCTCCTCTTTGAAGGGACCGGGGAGATCCTCCTAGACTGGGACGCAGCTTACCAAGTCATTACCGACAGTTCCAAGGCCCACAAAATCAAGGTTACACCCAGCCACGACGGGGTTCATTTGACCATCAAGCGGTCGGACAAGCAGGACCCCATTCGAAATATCCGCTTTATCGCCCCAGGTCATGAACTGACCTATAAGATCAAGCCCTACCACCCCTTGTTTTTAAAGAGCCTGGAACCCTTTGACGTCCTGCGGTTTATGAAGGTCTCCCATGTGGAGGAGTTTGACCAAGTGGCCTGGAACAAGCGGCCCACGGTCAACCACCAGACCCAGTCGGACATGGCCATCGGTGGCCTGGCCTATGAATATATAGTAGACATAGGTAACCGGACGAAGAAGGACATTTGGATCACCATTCCCTACAAGTCCTCCGACGACTACATTCGACAGATGGGTCTCCTGGTCAAGGACCAGCTGGCTGCCACTAGAAAAGTCTATTTTGAGTATGCCAACGAACCCTTCAACTTCCTCTACCCGGTATACGATTATTCCCTGAAGCAGGGGGAGGCCAGGGGATATGGCAAGGGCAAGGAAGCTGCCTATACCTATGCAGGCGTCCGGGCAACAGAGGTCTTTGACATCCTCTCTGAGGTTTTTAAGGATGATCCAGACCAAATGGTCAGGGTCATTTCGGGTTGGTCCCAATATCCTGAAATTACGGCGTCCACCCTGTCGCGGGTGGAAAAGGGGTCCTTTGACGCCCTGGCCATAGCCCCCTATTTCGGTGGGGAGCGGGCCAATGACATTGGGGACGGCCTCACCTTTACCGGCGAAGAACTCTGGCAGCGATTTGACCAAGAAATAGAAGAGGAAATCCGTACCCAATTGAAACAACACAAGGCCATGGCCAAGGGCTTTGAGGTGGACCTGATCTCCTATGAGGCCGGTGGCCACTTTGTCTCCTTGTTCTATCCTGAAGACAAGGCCCTGGTGGCACGGATGAAGGCCATTAATAAGGACGAAAAAATGAAGGCCCTCTATATCAAGTACATGGACCTTTGGTTTGATGAAGGCGGTGGCCTCTTTACCCTCTTCCATTTGATCGAAGAACCCAATAAATATGGAGACTTCGGCCTCATGCACCACTATCTCAGTGACCCACTGCCCAAATGGGAGGGGGTTATGGATTGGATTGACAAGAACCTGCTTCCAGATTAAAGCCCTAACCCCAGAAACCAAGACGGCTAAAAGGGGAGGGGGCTAAATCATGGGCCTGCCCACCCACCGGCGGATGGACAAATCACACTTGATTTCGACACCACCAATGATATAAGATGTAGTCCGTTGGAGACCCAGCAGAATAGAACAAAGAAGGCCTTGACCGCCCAGCGGAGCCAGGCCATATGAAGGAGCACGATATGAGTAATCTTGCAGGAAGCGGCTGCGAGCTGTTGATCACGGAAAATGAACTGCAACCAAGAAAAGAAATTGAGCGCAGTATTATCAAGAAGTTTCGAAAACAGACTTGGTCGCAATTTATCAAAGGGATCAAAGACTACCAGCTTATCCAGGACGGAGACAAAATCGCCGTGGCGATCTCCGGTGGCAAGGACTCTTTGCTCCTAGCAAAAATGTTCCAGGAGTTGAGCCGACATGGCATTAAGAACTTTGAACTGGAGTTCATTAGCATGGACCCAGGTTTTAATGAGGCCAACCGGAAGGGCCTGGAAGAAAACTGTGCCCATTTGGGAATACCCGTAAAGATTTTCGACAAGGAACTCTTTAAGGTTGTGGACGACATAGCCAATGACTACCCCTGTTACCTGTGTGCAAGAATGCGCCGTGGCGCCCTCTATGCCAAGGCCCAGGAACTGGGGTGTAACAAGGTGGCCCTGGGCCACCACTTTGACGATGTCATTGAGACCATCATGATGAACGTCCTTTGCGCAGGCAAGTACATGACCATGATGCCTAAACTCAAGTCCTCTAACTTTGACAACATGGAACTGATCCGTCCCCTATACTATGTACGGGAGAAGGACATTAAAAAGTGGGCTTCTTGGAATGGCCTCAACCCCATGAATTGTGGATGTGTGGTAGCCGCCAAAAAGACCTCCAGCAAGCGTCGTGAAGTCAAAGAACTGATCGAGACCCTGGGCCATACCTTCAAGGATGTGGAAAAATCCATCTTCCACTCGGCCAAGAATGTCCACACAGAAGCCATTATCGGCTGGAAGGAAGGGGACACCCTCCATTCTTTCCTAGAAACCTACGACGAAGAATAGTACAATAACGGTATGAGAGCAGATAATACGCTGTCCATTATTGGACGCATACGGGAAGCCGCATATCGGCATATTTTCAAAGGACTCCAAAAGTGGGGCCATGAGGGCGTTGCCCCCTCCCACGGAGAAATACTCATGTACCTCATGAAACACGGAGAGTGTAAACTCTCAGAGGTAGCCGACGCCATCAACAAGGACCGGTCCACAGTGACCACCCTGTCCAAAAAGCTCATTAAATTGGGCTATGTGGAGTCTAGGAAGAATCCAGAGGATGGCAGGTCCAGCCTGGTCTACCTGACGGCTAAGGGCCAAAGCATTTATGATCCCATGATTGTCATTTCTGAAGAACTCTACGACGTGACCTACAAGGGCATCAGCGACGAGGAGCGGGACGCCTTCCGCAAGACCCTCATGAAAATATATGACAATTTAAAGTAAGCCAGAGCGCATCTAACCGAAGGGTCCTTCTTCTATAAAGGAGAGGGGACACTTCGGTTTTTTTGTGTCTATGGGAGCCGGACTCGGGGCCTGATAGAAGCCCTCAGGTTGGGGTACAAATGCCATAAGAAGTGGGAGGTGGCCTATGAAACCCTTTACGATTCCAAAATCTTGCCTGTTGGGCTCTGCGACGTCTTCTCTGCAAATTGAGGGTGGCGATCGAAACAACAACTGGTACCGGTTTGCCAAGGAAGGACATATTAGAGACGGGACTTCCCCAGAGGAGGCTTGTGACCATTGGAATCGCTGGCAGACAGACGTGGACTTGCTGGCGGAAATGGGTCATGAAATCTACCGGATGTCCATAGAATGGTCCCGGGTGGAACCCTCCCCTGGGCATTTTGACGAGCATGCCCTGGACCGGTATGCCAAGGAAGTGGCCTACCTGCGCAAGAAGGGGATCGAACCCCTGGTGACCCTCCACCACTTCAGTGAACCCATTTGGTTTGAGGACAAGGGGGGCTGGCAGAAGAAGCAGTCCGTGACCCTCTTTCTTCGGTATGTGGGTAAGGTGGTCCAAAGTCTGAGCCCCTGGGTGTCCGACTGGGTGACCATTAATGAACCCAATGTCTACCTGACAGCTGCCCATATAGAGGCCACTTTTCCGCCGGCCAAGCGGGGGATGAGCCACTATCTCAAGGGGGCGGCTAATATGATCGAAGCCCACGTCCACGCCTACAAACTCATACACGAAATAGGGTCCCTCCACTGGAACCATGTCAAAGTGGGCCTGGCCCTCCATATAGCGGACATTGAACCCGAAGGCTTCCTGACCACCCACCTGGGGAGTATGGTCATGGAACACAACTTCCATACTATTTTTTTAGAGGGCATGACCCGGGGGATCATTGAGGCCCCCCTACGAAAGCGGTCCTCCATTGTGCCAGGGATTTATGCCGATTTTATGGGCATTAATTATTATGCCCGCTACCAGGTCCAGCCATCCTGGAACCCCAGGACCCTCTTCTTTAAGTTGGGGGTCAAACCCACAGGACGCTTTAACGACCTGGGCTGGGAAATCCACCCCCAGGGCCTCTATGTCAAGGCAAAACAGCTCTATGAAGAATATGGCCTGCCCATCTGGATTACGGAAAATGGCACCTGTGACCGGGCCGACGCCTTCCGTAGCCGTTATATATTGGAACATTTGGAGGTGGTCACCCACCTGTGCAGGGACGGGATTCCCGTGGAACGCTACTACCACTGGTCCACCTTCGACAACTTCGAATGGAACCTGGGCCTGGCCCCTCGATTTGGCCTGGTGGCCATCAATTATGAAACCCAGGGCCGGTTTATCCGCCCCTCGGGCAAACTCTATACCAAGATCATTGAGACCCGGAAGGTGACCAAGGAAATGGTGGCCTACTACCACGACGCTGTGAAACCCGGCCGAATTCCCCAATATGTCCGGGCCTAGGAGGATTTTCTTGGGAAATCGGACCGTCCAAGCCCCTGGCTTTTTGGTATGATATAGGGAAGTGATAATCGAGAGACATTGTGTGACGGACAAGAGGCATGACGGGGAGACTGTAATGAAAATCGGAGCATTTGCAAGTGAAAACAATATGTCCCAGGACACCCTGCGCTACTACATGGACATGGGCCTGATCCACCCCAAAAAGGTGGGTAACCGGTACGATTTTACCCAACGTTGCCAGGAACAGCTGGACATGGTCCAGACCTTTAAGGCCATGGGTTTTACCCTGCGGGAGATCAAGCACATGTTCCTTTACCTCAACTATTCCAGGCTCTTCCACAAGGACGAAGTTCGCTTCTACCAGCAGTTTTTTGAGGAAAATCTGGTGAAAATCCGGGGAGAGAAGGCACGATTGGAACGGGCAGAAGCCCTAGTGGAGAAAGAAATTGCCTACCTCAACCAATTGGAAGATGCGCCCGTCCGCAACCCCATTGGGATTCCCCTGGCAGCCCTGGCTATCCTCAATTGTCCCGTGTGTAAGGGCAGGTATACCCTGGCCAAGGGACAGATTGAAAATGGTAAGATCATGGAGGGTGAGCTGTCCTGTGGGTGCGACGACCTGTGGCCCATCCGGGAGGGCATCCTCTATGTGAAAAACTATATCCATTCGGATGTAACCGTCCCCAAGGGGACCCGGCTGGACTATTTACAGGAAACCACAGAAGATATGTTGGACCGGCTCAATGCCACCGGTGAGTGGTACCGGGACCAGTTAGACGTTGATCAACTTAGGGATAAGATCATACTGGAACCGGGGATTGGCCGCGGTTATGGTCTAACGGGTATGTCCAGGTATTTTAATGTGCCAGCCACCTACATTGGCGTGGACCACAGTGTGAGACGGCTACGCCACGTCCAGGAGTACTTTGGTCGTTTCAACCTGGGCTTCGACCTGGTCTTGATTGCAACAGACTTTGACCATATACCCCTCCAGGACAAGAGTGTGGACGTGGTCATGGATATCGCAGGTTCCTCCAACTATGCCTTTGACAGTAAACACTTCCTCATGGAAGACCTGGAGGCCTTAATGAAGGACGACGTGGAGATCTTTGGGACCTATATTATTGTGGACCGATTCAAGCCCAACCACCCCATTAAGGAGGGAGACCCCCTCTTGTTCACCCAAAGGGAGATTGACCGTCGTTATGAGGCCATGGGCCTTTATGTCCTGGACCAGACCGGTATGGCCATGAGTTTTGCCATTACCATGGTTTTGGGTACGGTTCCCCGGGTTTTGGTAGCCCCCTTTGCAGGCTACCTGGCAGATAGGTGGTCCCGCAAGCGCCTAGTGGTGGCTACAGACCTCTTGAATGGTTTCTTGTTGATTGTCCTCTATGTGGTCTTTGGACATGGACTGCCCCTGTGGGCGGTCTACGGACTAACGGCTGCCCTGGCCACCATTAGCACCCAGTTTGACGTGGCCCTGGAGTCCAGCAAACCCAACCTGGTTTCCAGGAGCAACCTGGGTCGCTTGAACGCCATTGGTAATGGGATTCATGCGGCCAGTGGGTTGGTGGGCCCCATGCTGGGTGGGGTTGTTTATGCCTTTATGGACTTTCGCCTGTTTGTTCTGGTCAATGGAGTATCCTTTGTCCTGTCGGGGATATCGGAAGCCTTTATTGATTTTGACCTGGCTAAGAAAATCCAAGACCTGGCTGATCAGGACCAAGACGCTGGGGCCCCTGGTGAGCAGACCTTGAAAGAGAAGAGCAAGGCCAAAATCAAGGACAAGCCTGCCGAGACTTGGGTGGGGTCAGTCATAAAAGACATGGGCCAAAGTATGGGCGCCGCCATAGGCTACCTGAAAAGTGAACCCCTTTTCCTGTCTCTTATGGTGGGGTCCATCACCATTAACTTCTTGTTGGTCATGACTGTGAATATTCCAGTCCCCTATTATCTCAAGACCGTCCGGGGCATATCGGCGTCCTGGATTGGCATTGTCCAAGGGGGCTTTGCAGGGGGCTACCTCCTGGGCGCTGTTGGTTTGACCCTATGGAAGGTGACCAATCATAGGAAAATGCTTAGGATGATGTTTTTCAGTACAGCCCTCATGGCTAGCTTGATCATGGCACCCATGGCTCTGACCTACCTGTCTTCCAGCACCCTCAATACGGTGGTTTGGATGACCCTTTTCCACAGCCTGACGGGTCTGAGTATTTCATTGCTGGATATTCCCCTTATGACAGTCTTGCAGGTCCGTATACCAGACGAGCTTCGGGGCCGCCTCTTTTCCTTTATGATGATGACCTCACGACTGGCCATGCCCCTGGCCATGATCCTGGCCGGTGTCCTCCTCCGGTGGGTGCCACCAGTGACCCTGTCCATGGTGACGGGAAGCCTCTTAATCCTCTTCGCATGGCAGTTTATCAGCCGGATAGATTTGAAGAATTACCAGTAAAAGCAGGATTACATGTACGCATTGTAGTATCCCTAGCTATGAGGTATAATGAGTGCAGAATTCAAATTTCTGTGTAAGACATACACAAGAATTAGCAGGGAGGAATACAAATGGGGTACGGCATTTTTCGTAATGAATTGGAAACGTTGAAAAAATACGTTCCGGGCAAACCAATTGAAGAAGTAAAAAGAGAATACGGTCTAACAGACATCGTGAAGCTGGCATCCAATGAGAACCCACTGGGACCCTCACCCATGGCCATCGAAGCCATCCGTGAGGAAGCAGTGAATGTGCATATTTATCCAGAGTCCATGGCACCCAAGCTAAGAAACGCCCTAGCTGAGGAGTTAAACATTGACGCTGAAGGCATTCTTTTGGGCAATGGTGGAGAGGAAATCCTTAAGTTCATCGCTCAAACCTTTGTAAACACAGGCGACGAAGCCATTATGGGCAAGCCATCCTTTGGCCTATACAATATCTCCGTGTCACACATGGGCGGGACTTGTGTAGAAGTGCCTCTAACGGATCGTTTTGAGCATGACCTGGACACCTTCCTGGAAAAGGTTACGGACAAGACCAAGCTGGTTTATGTTTGTAATCCAAATAATCCAACAGGTAACATAATGTCTGCAGACAAGATCAACGCTTTTGTTGACAAGCTACCCGAGCATCCGGTACTGGTTCTGGACGAAGCCTACTATGACTTTGCTATCCGTAACCCAGAATACCCAGACGGCCTGGAGATCCTAAAGCGTCGTAAGAATACCATTATTCTACGTACCTTCTCCAAGGTTGCTGGCCTAGCCGCTGTACGTGTGGGCTACTGTATATCCCACCCAGAGATCATTGCTGAAATGACCAAGGTAAAAGGTGTATTCAACTGTAACCGTCTGGCACAGGTTGCTGGTGTTGCTGCTCTTAAGGACAAGGACCACCTAAAGAACACCGTGGACCTCAACTACCAGTCCCTAGACCTGATGATCGATTGCTTCAACCGCAACAACCTAGACTTTATTCCTTCCAACGCCAACTTCATTTGGGCCAAGTCTCCAATCAGCTCCAAGGACCTATATGAGTTCATGCTTCGCGAAGGTGTCATCATGCGTCCGGGCTTCCTATGGGGTCAAGACGAGTGGTTCCGAGTTTCCACGGGTACGGTTGAACAGACAGAGCGATTTGTGAAAGTTTTGGAGAAGATACTCAAAGATCATGCGTAAATGGCGGCAGAAAGCCCTAGAGATAGCCATCATAAAAGAATAGTGAAAGCCACCTCGGCGAGGTGGCTTTCACTATTCTTTTATGACTTATTACACTAACCCGACAGATGGAGTTTTTTTCAATATATTACTGAGTTTCAAATATTGGACGAGTTGAAGTTGCAACTACAAAATTCAACAAACCGTTTAATCGCTCAGGCGCTATCAAAATCTGAGGCGTAAGCTAGATTCTTTGACGTGGCAAAGAATAAACAAAAATCAAACACTCAAATGTTTTGCAGACTGGCTGTTTTTGAACTCTTCCTGAATCTGATGTAACTTTTTCGTTCCTGTCAATCTTGCCTGAGCTGCATCTTTTTGAATTTGTTTAGTTTCCTCAATTCCTTGAATAATTGTTTTCCAACTTTCTTCAAGTGTCTCCACTTTAACAGAAGATGTTGAAGCAAGTTGAGCAGTCATTTTAGATTGTATAGCTGTATTTTGAGCGTTTCGAAGTAATAACTCATTCGTTTTATCATCGAGAGCTTGCATAGCCTTGGCCTGTACAGCTTGACGCTTCAATGCAATTGCTTGGTTTAAACACTGTTTGAAAATTGGTAATGTAATGATAAATGCTGAATTTATTTTGCGAACCAGATTGTAATTTCCCTGTTGAATCATTTTGATTTGAGGCATTGCCTGCAATGAAATATTTTTTGCCATTTCCAGATCATAAATGCGTTGATCAAGCATTTCAAATATTTGTAAAGCGTTGTTGTATGTCATTGTATCTAGTTGTTGATTAGACGCCAATGCTTTCTGTTCAAGAGCAGGAAGCATGTTTGTTTGCATATCAGCTTTCACATTATTGCCCGCAAAAATATATTGTTCTAACGACTCGTAATATTCTACATTTTTATCAAACATTTGATCTAATACGGCATTTGCCTGATTGATTTCGTTTTCATATGACTTCAATTGTACATACACTTTGTCAACCTCATTGCCCATTGTGTTGTACTTAGCAAACATTGACTCAATGAGGTCTTTAGACTTTCTAAATAACTTATCAAACAAACCGGGCTTTTTATCTTCAAAGTCTTTGATGTCAAATTTGTCCATAATTTTGTTTAGATGACCGAGCATTTCACCAGAATCCTCGACTTTAGTTGTTTTCATTGTATGCAGAATTTGGTCTGCGAATTTAGAAATCTCTGTGGCTGTTTCGTGTCCGAACTGTAGAATTGAATTTGGATCACGGGTGTCGATTTGCATTGCCAGGGCCGCAACTTCCTTAGAATTTGCAAGTTGCAACTTGGTCTTCTCTTCAACCTTCTCTAAATTAAGCTCAAACGATTGATTGTCATTTGTCATTTTAATCCTCCATTAAACTTTAATCATTTCAACCAAAAATGCTAGACCAAAATCCTTTGGGTGGATTGGCCTTAGTATCATTCAGATCAGGAGGATCCAAATGATATTGCTTTTGAGGCAACTTAAACACGTTAAAATATTCATTATTAATAAACATTTCAAAGTTATTGTAACCTGTGGGTGTTAGTACGCAGATATCAATCCCTAGCAGATATAAAAAAGCCAAAGTTATGGCATCTTTTTCGCTAAATGTTTGTTCGTCTGAGTCGAATATGACAAGTTTAGGTACATATGCAGGGAAGTCAAAACTTTGAATCATTTTCAAAAGCGTATCATCCAGCTGCAAGATGGTTTGCACAATTTTCAAACGAAAAAGTTCAGTTTTACGCTTAACAATATCTGAACAAAGAAGCATATCTAGTTTTTCAAAAAATGCTACTTGCAAGCTATCACTTAAATGATGATATTTATAATGCTCGCAATTTGTAAGTTTATTGTAATTTAGTGTTGTGTGATTGTCAAAAACTGAATCAAACAGATATAGTTCTTGGTTGTTAAACTCTCCATTTGTAAAGGGGAGTTTCGAATAGTATGCCGTATTGGGGTTGCTTGTTATTTTATACACTTCTTCCCAATATTGATCTAGATCTTCGTGTGTTCCCGAAATTTTTACAAACAAGTTTGGAATGTATACGGTCTTATTCTCAACCTTAAAACCAGGTCTCATTCTAGAAGCTTCATTCCAAAGTATGAAAACTTCGTCGTAAGTAGTCTTCAAGGACACTGGCATAACTTTATAAGTGTCTAGTTGCCAAGGCTTGTATAGACCATCCTGGTCGTTGTAAATGATTTGCTCAATTTCCAAGGATGCTTGAAGTGCTACAGTTTGCTTATGGCTCAAAGCCTCTGATTTTGGAAATGATTTAAGCGGTTGGACGGTGTCTAGAACATGAACTGTACTAAAGGTTTCATCAGGATCTAGGACTTCAAAAACACTGTCATGAAATGAGTTTACATAAACGATATCTATTCCCATATGATATAGAAGAAAGAGGAATAGAGCTTCGTGAATTTTGATGTCACCATGGAATAGAACAATCGGGTTTTGGTTATTTGAATATTTAAAGCCTTTTAGCAAGCCAAGTCCGTAGTCCATTAACCATCCTAAAAGCTTGAGTAATAAATTTTTTACTTTAGAAGTAGAAATTAGACGCTCGCCTCTAAATGCCAGTATCATAGTTTCAAGAATTGCGCCATAGGCCTGTTCAATCAGAAATCCATCTTCTAAAAAAGCGAGTAAGTCCAAATCCTTTAACAATGAAACTATGGTTTTCATATCCTCAATTGCAATGTAATCATGGGCTCTCCAAATTGTGGCTGTCACTTTACTTAAGTTAGAAAAATCACCAATTTTCAAAGATGTGTCGATCATGAGATAGTTAGATGCCGTTTGTGAGCATTTCTTGTTGAAGTTAAAAAGATAGTTATAGTATTCATTAGGGTCTGAATTTATTCCAATAAATCGTATGAAACATGTTGGAATAACAGGATTGGGCGAGTTGCGATACCCTTTTCTATCCATTAAAGGAGATAATGCCAAGTTAAGATCGCCCCGGAACGACAGGTGTTTGATGAGCGCGGGTTTTATTATCTTTTTCTTAGGTTTTACTAGGTTCGTAGTGGTTTCTGCAATCTTTAACTGGGATCTTGGGGTTGCTTTAGTAGTAAAGACTAAACTTTTTTTTTCATTTTCCTCCAAAATGGGAATATGTGGTGTTGGATCGAAGTTGGATTTGGCGTAGTGTGGGTAAATAAATTGCTGCACACAGCTTTTATAAACATCATCTAGATTTGGGCCGTCATTGTAAGTAAATGAAAAATGGATTGCATCTATACCTAAAAATTTACACAAAAATAAATAATAAACATCTAGGCCTTGCAAGTCACCAATGTGAAAACATTTGGGATTAATAGAATTATCATCTATTTCATGAGGGGATGATGGTTGATATAGCTGGAGCCAGGTCATTAGTTTTACCAAAAAGTTCGCTATTTTTGATGAATTGCTGTTACTCTCATTTTCCAGATAAAGTTTCAATGTTTCGAAGAGGGCATCGACAAGCTGTAAAGAAGTTAGATTCCAAGGTGTAATTTGAAAATTAGCTGTTGTAATGATGGTTTGAATGCGTGATTTGAGTTGGGCGTCTGGGTATGTTGAACCCTCAAATCCGTCTTTCACTATCTGAATCAATGACTTTTTCGGTTGAAAAGTTAATCGATTTTTTATAATGACATAGGGGACGCCCATAGCGTTTAACTTATCTAGCATGGCTTTGATTTTTTTGAATTCCTGCTCTTCAGTTCCAGGTATTCCAGACTGCCAAGCAAACAATATCGGTTTTTTTTCGAGTGCAGTGCGCGGTCTTCTTTCGAGCGGTAAAAATAGATCGGCGTATATGTTTCTACATTTGAATGTTTCTGTATTAAAGGTTTCACTTTTTTCCATAGTAATACTCCACATGAGCTTGATTCGGATAAGGGAAGTGTAATAACTAAATAATATAGAAAATGATTTTAAAAGTTCATTATGCCGTGTGTACTAGAATACATACATTAGAGTAAAAAGAACCTTGTACCAAATAAATAAAGTATTGATACATCATAAGCAAAACTACTAAAAGAGGCTGTATGCCTGTCATCGAATAGCTCTATTCTCATGATATCTATTGATGAAAGTATAACATAGAACGATCTTTATGTATTTTAATTGAGCTAGAACTTATACAATTTTAATGTTTGAGAAATGAATTCTTAAGAGATTAGTGGTAACATATCTTACAGCACATTCTTTGTGGCCTTTAGGATAGCCAAGCGTTTATTTTGGTACGGCACATTGAGCTATACAGATTACTTTAGATTGTTACACTTACAAGTTTGAGTCTAAAGATATCTGGGAAAGTGTTACGATTCAACTCTAAGTTTCTGCAGGCTACAAAGGAATCATGAAAATGGCTTGGGGAGCAAATCCATATGGTAAGCCTTGTCCTTACATGTTATAATTTATATGTGAAAATTTTCTATCTTGATATTATTTAGTTCATAACTTTTAATGAGAAAAAGGTGATTTTGTGTTCGATTTTGTTAATAGTATTTTCATTGCGATTCCCCTTATTTTGGTAATGTCATGGCTTGTCAGTGTTTCATCTGATAAACTGGGCGATGTTTTACACTTGTTAGGCGTGAAACTTAAAGTCCCAACTTCAGTACGCGGGGCTACATTTGATGCGGTTGCTTCATCTTTTCCAGAGTTTGCAACAGCAATGATTGCAGTTTTGATTTACAAAGAATTTACAGATGTTGGATTGCCAACGATAGCGGGTTCAGGCATTTTCAATGTGCTATTGATTCCAATGGCAAGCATATTAGCTTTTAAGGGCCCGTTACATGTTGCCTTAAGCAGGGAAAGTATCTTTAGAGATATGTTTTTCTATTTGCTAGCATTGTTTGTTCTTGGACTCAGTATATTTTCAGGGTCGTTCACTGCTTTAACAGGGGGATCTTTATTGCTGGTCTACATCGGCTATATACTAGTTCTTTACAGACAAACGAAAAAGCATCAAATGACCATTGCAAAAAGCGAAGTTGAGCATGATGTCAATGACATGTCATATTTCAAAATCGCACTATGGACAATATTAACAATTACAATTATATGGATAAGTGTAGACGCAATCATTGCATCAGCAGGAATTGTTGCTGAGTTTCTTTCAATACCCAAGTTTATTACATCAGTTGTTATTATTGCTGCGGCAACTTCTATTCCAGACACCCTACTTTCAGTTAAGTCTTCAAAGCGCGGTGATGCAGATGGAGCAATTGCAAATGCGGTCGGATCAAATATATTCGATATTTGCATTTGTCTTGGTCTTCCGATGATTATTGCAGGAGGCAGTATTTCTGTTTCAGTATCACAAAATATCGGCATGTTAGCTTTTCTAGTGATATCAATGCTGATTACAGCTAGTGTTCTTCTCAAGAAGAGTGGAGTTAAGAAAACGGATGCTATTTTCATGTTAGTCAGCTACGTAGTTTTTTTAGGATATATAGCGGGGATTGCTTTTAATTGGTGGTCTTAGAGTAGAGTACAAAAGGAGGTAGATCTGTTTGATTTGAGATTGAACAGAGAAAACTTATGGCAGTGAATTTAACTAAAGGACAAAAAGTAGATTTAACAAAAACTAATCCTGGACTTCAACGAGTTTTGGTTGGACTTGGATGGGACACAAACCATTATGATGGGGGAGGGGATTTTGATTTGGATTCATCGGCCTTCATGACCGATGGAACTGGCCGAGTAAAACAAGATGCCGACTTCATATTTTTTAATAATTTGACACATACATCACAATCAGTTCAGCATTTGGGAGATAATTTAACTGGTGAGGGTGAAGGTGATGATGAGCAAATAAAAATCAGTTTGTCACTAGTTCCAGATTATGTTGAAAAAATTTATTTCACAGTAACTATACATGAAGCTGAAGCACGTACTCAAAATTTTGGACAAGTTTCAAATGCATTTATCCGAATTGTTGATGCAGATACTGAAGTAGAACTTATACGTTACGATTTGAGCGAAGATTATAGTATTGAGACATCTGTAGTTGTTGGTGAACTCTACCGGCATAATAACGAATGGAAGTTTGCTGCAGTTGGGTCGGGTTTTGAGGGAGGACTTACTGCACTTTGTTCAAATTTTGGAGTTCGTACCTGATTAATAAAAGGTATTAAGCGGAACCCGGATGGAGTTGAGAATACGGAGGAATTTTATGGCTATTTCGCTATCAAAAGGTCAGAAAATTGATCTGACAAAAAACAACAATTTGGTGAGAGCAATAATCGGATTGGGCTGGGATACGAATAAATATGACGGTAGTTTTGGGTTTGATTTAGACGCATCGGCATTCCTTGTAAATAGTGAGGGTGTTGCAGTTAACGAGTATGATTTTGTCTTTTACAACAACCTACAGCACCCGAGTGGAGGAGTAGTTCATACCGGAGATAATCAGACGGGTGAAGGCGATGGAGATGATGAGCAACTGATCATTGATTTTGGTAAAATTCCAGATGATATTCAAAGAGTAGCAATTACTGTTACTATCCATGACGCAGAAGCACGTGCACAAAATTTTGGGCAAGTTTCTAATGCGTTTGTTCGTGTTGTAAATGAAGACAACGACCTCGAGTTAATGCGTTATGACCTAACTGAGGAATATTCTATTGAGACAGCCATGGTTGTTTGTGATCTATATAGATATGGAGCTGAATGGAAGTTTAATGCTATTGGTAGTGGATTTCAAGGCGGGTTGGAAGCGTTGTGTAAAAATTATGGACTTTCAGTTTAATCAATGACGAGGTGATAACCATGAGTATAAATCTAGTAAAAGGGCAAAAAATTGATCTAACAAAGACCTCAATAGGACTTTCTAAAGTTATGGTTGGTCTTGGGTGGGATCCTATGGAAAGAAGAAGTGGCATTTTTGGTGGTTTGTTTAGCGGGGCTCCATCTAACATTGATTGCGATGCTTCGGCTATTTTACTTGATGCAAACAATAAAATGAGGCAGAAGAGTGATCTAATCTATTATGGTAATTTGAGAAGTAGAGATCAAAGTATCATACATCAAGGGGACAATTTAACTGGAGATGGCGATGGTGACGATGAGCAAATCATGATTGACCTAACATCTGTTTCAAGTGAGATTAAAAAAATAGTTTTTGTTGTTAACATTTATGAAGCCATAAAACGTAGACAAGATTTTGGAATGATACAAAATGCCTTTATACGGGTTGTTAACTTGGATGATAACAATGAATTATGTAAGTTTAATTTATCGGAAGATTATGCGGGTAAAACATCTTTGATAGTTGGAGAAATTTATCGAGAAAACGATGCCTGGAAGTTTGGTGCTGTCGGGCAAGCCACAAACGATAGCTCTTTGTCTGAGCTAATTAGAATTTACAAATAACGATAAAAGTCCGATTTACTTTTGCCGTAAGGCTTGGAAATCGGACTTTTTCGTTATAATGAATTGAGGTGATTTTTTGCATTATTTCGACTATCTGGATAGTAGAACATTTGATAAAGTATTCTTTAAGAAGCCAAGCAATCTCTATAGCCTAGATGATGACCAGATGAAAAAGTATGCACTTGGGGCAACTCTGTATATTCCAGCTACTCGAGGAGATCTATCATCTATAGTAATCCAAAATAAATATCCAGAAATGAAAAGTTTAGTGGTTTGCTTAGAAGACGCGATTAAGGATGATGAGGTTGTCTCATCGGAAAGTACACTCATAAATGAGTTGAGTAAAATTCAAAAGGCTATCGCTTCTAATAAGTTGATCAGTTCAACTATTCCATTGATTTTTATTCGTATTAGAAATTATCAGCATTTAAACACATTCTCCAAACGGTTGAATAAATTTCGTGATATCGTTAGTGGTTTTGTGCTACCCAAATTTGATGTGGATAATGGCCAAAAGTACATGGACTGTGTGTCTCAACTTAATAAAGATTCTAAGAAAAAATATTGGTTTATGCCAATATTGGAGTCCAAGGCAATAATATATGCTGAGTCTCGTAACTCTATCCTTGAATCGATCATTAAAATATTAGATCCCTTCTCAGAGGACATACTCAACGTTAGAATTGGTGCAACTGACTTATGTTCTCATTATGGTGTTAGGAGAAGCAAAGACACTACTATTTACCAAATACAAGTAATCAATCAATGTATCTCAGATGTTTTAAACTTTTTTTCAAGAGCAGATTCAGAGTATATTCTTTCAGGTCCGGTGTGGGAATATTTTCCTGAGCGCAAAAAAGGGGTCAATATTCTTTCGATGATAACACCATCAAATCATATCGGGGACCTGTGCAATTATAAAAGACCAACATATGAGAATGAGGGGCATCTGAATGCTTTTGTACAAGAAATTATCCTTGACAAGGAAAATGGATTTATAGGTAAAACGGTTATCCATCCTTCTCAAATTTTATTGGTAAATGCTCTTTACGTTGTTACGCATGAGGAGTTTCTGGATGCTTGCGCCATATTAGGTGAAGACTCAGGTGGCGTTTTTAGTAGTCAATATCGGAATAAAATGAATGAGGCGAAACCACATGGATTATGGGCAAAAAAAATAATCAATCGTGCAAATGTTTATGGAGTATTCAATAAAGGATACGATTATATATCATTATTGGAGGGGCAAAGGGAGAAGATAAGATGAAACATACCGTCGAAAACCATTATTCATTGGATCTGAAAATAAACAATAATCCGTATGACCTTGATATAAACCGACTATTCACGCTCGCTACAAGAAATAACCCAAAACGTAAGTTCTTGTTTGTTTCCAGAGTATTAGGAAAGCACTTGCCTGTTAAACCATTTATTGCTTTAAATTATTGTAAATTGCTTGCCGCGTGTTTGTATGAGGTCCTCACTGATAAAAAAGCCATTGATAAGAATGAGATATTAGAAGCAATAAAACAAGAAACTAACATTCATTCAGAATTGTTACGAAAAACAAAGTATCAGTTGGATACAAATACTATTTTTATAGGCCTTGCCGAAACTGCAACAGGAATGACGCATTCTATTTTTGAGTCGTTTGCGAGTTCTAGCGGGATGTATCATACCACTAGAGAGTGTGTCAAGTGGGATAAACCAGTTATAAAGTTTGAGGAAGCGCATTCACACGCTACAAGTCATTACATCTACAACCAAGAAGGGGTAGAGATTAGTGCTGCCCAAAGAGTGATTATTGTTGATGATGAGATAACTACTGGAAACACCTTGCTTAACTTTATGAAGACTATTAAGAGTGCTTATGGAATTTCAGAGTTTTATGTACTAACCTACCTAGACTGGAGAGATGATGAAGGTATGCGCATTTTTGAAGCGTTTAAGCAAAGTGAAAATGTTGAGATTACCGTTATATCTTTGTTAAAGGGAGAAATTGATCAATTCGAGGAAGGGAAACTTGAAACTGATCATATAAGGAACCATGAGTTATTCGAAGGATCAGTTTGTGATGAGACTGATGAGTTATATGAGAAGGGGATAGTTAAGAGCGTTTATGTAGATTTTTTTTCGGATATGGAAGACTATCGTGATAAATGTGGGGCAATAAAAAACTATTGTTCTTTCACTGGGCGATTTGGATTAACTGTGAAAGAACAAAAAAAGTTGATGAAAAATATTGAGTTGACCAAAGAAAAGCTGCAGTCCTATGTTCAAGGAAAAACATTGATTCTTGGTACAGAGGAGTTTATGTACATCCCTTTGCGGATAGCAAATGAACTTGAAGGGGATATATATTTTAAATCAACAACTAGAAGCCCCATTTTTCCATTGGATAATGGGAATTACCCCATAAAAGGGGGAATAAAATTTAGGAGCACATATAACAAAAATATTATCAATTATTTGTATAATGTTGAGCAAGATAAGTATGATACCATTATGCTTTTTATAGAAAAAGTTGATAAAGACAGGGCAAATTATCAATTGCTCTATACAAAGCTCCAAAAGCACTGCAAGCAAGTTTATCTCATCCAAATCGGTGCAAACGATGAGAACTTATTAGATTATCCTCCTCTTATTGGTACTTATGATCAAGAGGACGTGGTATTCTTGCTAAAAGAAATAGATGACCAGGTAAAAGAGCGTGACAATAAAACAAGAGAAAAGCTTATTCAAGGTGGCGTACACTATTCAGAGATGCTACCAATTGAATACAGTCCAACCCCTGCCTATATGGACATATATAAGCGGACTCTAAAGGAAAATGCTTATAAGTTAGCAGAAGCCGTGGGGCTGACCGCTTCAAAAATATACAAAACGAGATCAAAAAACACTGTTCTTGTTTCACTTGTTAGAGGGGGGACACCTGCGGGCATACTTGTTAAAAGATACATCCATCAAACATATAATGTTAACTATCCCCACTATAGCATCTCGATCATTCGAGGCAAGGGAATAGATGAAAATGCGTTAAAATTCATACTTTTCAACCATCCAGATGCAGAAATACAGTTTGTTGATGGATGGACGGGTAAGGGGGCAATTGTATCTGAGTTAAAGGCAGCAATTGACAAATTTCAGGTGAAATATGGATACAATGATAAGTTAAATTATGAGTTTGCCGTGATATCTGATCCTGGACACTGTGCTGAAATTTATGGTACTCGGGAAGATTTCCTTGTTCCAAATGCGTGCCTAAATGCAACCGTGTCGGGACTAGTAAGTAGAAGTTTTCACCGAAATGATCTCATTCAAGACAGAGATTACCACGGGGTTAAATTCTATAAACATTTAAAAAGTGATGATCTTTCAGAATCGTTCATCAATACAATTTCTCGTCACTTTTCACATGTTGTATCAAGAGTCAATGAAGAGCTTGATACATTCAGTTTATTATCAGAAAAGATTGAGTGGACTGGAATGGAAGAAGTTAAGAGGATCCAGAAGGATTTTTGTATTGAAAATGTGAATCTAATAAAACCAGGACTGGGAGAGACAACACGAGTATTACTCAGAAGAGAACCGTGGAAAATTTTGGTGAATGAAAATTCGGACAATCTTTCGCATGTCATGCAACTGGCTGAGGAAAGAAATGTTCCTATTGAGACCTATCCCCTTAGAAATTATTCATGTTGTGGCTTGGTGAAATTGCTTTGATGATAGATGCGTTAAGTAATGATATTCGATCAACTGGATGACGTAAGGATCTCGTTTTTGAAAAAGTACATGTTATTAGGAGATGTTGTATGAAAGTGTTTGCTTGTGATTTAGATCAAACCCTTATATTTTCTAACAAATGGACAAAAATACCACAAATTAAACATGGAGACATTGCGTGCGTTGAGGAATATGAAGGTAGACCGGCCTCATTTATGTTAAAAAGATCATTGGAAATTTTAAGATATATTAGCAGCGTGTACCGATTCGTCCCCGTAACTACCAGAACAATAGAGCAATTCAATCGCGTTCAATTAATTAACACTCATATCCCTGTGGCAATCGTCTCAAATGGCGGCGTTGTACTTGTCAACGGACAATTGGATGAGGAGTGGGCGTCAAGAATTGAGAGGGATATGCGAGCAGTTTCTCCATTGGCTGAGGTCGAAGATACAATAAGACATTTAAGGAAGAGCAAAGGGTTTAAAAGACTAGTTAGAGCAGATAATTTATTTCTTTACATCGTAATGGAGACAGCTGGTTTTGAAGCTACAGAAATCAACAGACTGATTAATCCGCTAGAAAAAATGGGCTGGAATGTTCACATTAATGGTAAGAAGATTTATATTGTACCTTCTTGTGTTTCAAAAGGACGTGCCCTTGAATACGTCAAAAAAAAATTTGGCTATAGCTGGATTATAGCAGCAGGGGATTCGTCTCTAGATGTAGCAATGAGAGAGCATGCCAATGTATTTTTAGTGCCGGATCACGGCAAATTGGCAATGAAAAATAGGAGGGAAGATCCAATAAATGAAAACAGGTTGAAACATGGCTATGACCTACTTGTGATGGCACTTCATTATTTGATGATGTGATGTTTCTTTAGTGATAGAATCAACTAAACACTGTTTAAAATCGGCGACAGCGTATGGAATCGTTTATAGCAAAGTTTTTTTGCTAGTAGGGTTCTAGTTTAATAAACCATAGGTAAAAATCGAAGAATAGCTTCAAATTGGCACGAGATTTGCTATACTATATATGTGTCAGCGGATCTCTAATGACTTAATCAAAGTCTATGACCTGTTAAGAGGCGACAACATTCTTGTTTTAGTTTAACTCAATAAGTTAATTGTGTTAAATGACAATAAGAACTGTTGCAAATGACACAGCGTGGTGATTACTATTAGAATTCTTATGAGAAAGGTTAGAAAGTATGGGTTTAACTAATGCAAGTCTAAAAATTAATGGTATGACTTGTGCGTCATGCGCCAACGCAATAGAAAAAGGCGTTAGTAAACTTGAAGGTGTTCAAGTGGCAAATGTAAATTTTGCGACTGAAAAGTTAACAGTTGAGTTTGATTCAACTCAAGTTAGTGTTGATGATTTAAAACTGGCAGTTAAAAACAGTGGTTATACCGCTGAGGGTGAGTCAAGTGTACGAGACGTTACAATACCAGTGGCAGGCATGACTTGTGCATCTTGTGCTTCTAGCATCGAAAAGGCAATAACTAAACTATCTGGTATTCAAAAGGTTAATGTTAACTTTGCTACTGAAAAAGCAACAGTAACCTATGATACAAATTTGACTCGAATATCTGAGATTAAACAGGCAGTTGTCAAGGCGGGGTATAAACCACTTGAAATAGAGTCATCTGATCAAGTGGATGAGGAAAAAGCAAGAAGAGAAAAAGAAATGAAAGACCTGTGGAATAAGTTCATAGTGTCGGCTGTATTCTCGATACCGCTGTTATACATTGCCATGGGACACTTGCTGGGTGCAAGTTTACCGATGTTTGTGGATCCAAATTACAATCCAATGAATTTTGCGCTGATCCAGTTGGTACTGGTAATACCTGTAATTATTGCAGGTAATAAGTTTTATTTAAAAGGTATTCCGGCACTTTTCAAGAAAAATCCTAATATGGACACATTAATCGGTATAGGTACCGCTGCAGCAATCCTTTATGGGGTATACGCGGTTTATGAAATTTCTATAGGGAATCTTGTTTATGCTGAAGACCTATATTTCGAAACAGCAGGTGTAATTATAACGTTGATATTACTGGGTAAGTATTTGGAGGCCGTTACTAAAGGTAAAACTTCTGAGGCTATTAAAAAGCTAATGGGTCTTGCTCCGAAAACTGCTATAGTAATTCAGGGCGACGAGGAAGTCGTTATTCCAATAGAAGAAGTTGAAGTTGGTGATCTTGTACTTGTTAAACCAGGTGAAAAAGTTCCAGTTGATGGGATTGTCATCGAAGGTCTAACATCAATTGATGAGTCTATGCTCACAGGGGAATCTATTCCAATTGAAAAACATGTGGGTGACAATGTGATTGGTGCCAGTATCAATAAAAATGGCATGATTAAGTTTAAAGCAACTAAAGTAGGGAAGGACACCGCTCTTTCTCAAATTATTAAGCTTGTGGAAGATGCTCAGGGATCAAAGGCGCCTATTGCTAAGCTTGCAGATGTAATATCAGGCCGCTTTGTTCCAATTGTTATTGCAATCGCCATTTTGGCGGGACTTGCATGGTTTATTAGTGGTCAATCGGCCATATTCTCCTTGACCATTTTCATTGCTGTTCTTGTTATCGCTTGCCCTTGTGCACTGGGCCTAGCAACACCAACTGCAATCATGGTAGGAACTGGCAAGGGTGCTGAAAACGGTGTATTGATTAAGGGTGGAGAACCACTTGAAACTGCCCATAAGATCAAGACAATTGTTTTCGATAAAACGGGTACAATCACAGAAGGAAAGCCTGTGGTTACAGATGTAGTAACTGTTGACAATTTTGACAAGGATGAGCTGTTGGCAATCGCGGCTTCAGCTGAAAAAGGTTCCGAACACCCACTAGGTGAGGCGATTGTTAAACATGCAGAAGAAAAAGGAACCAAGCTATATAAAGTTGAGAAGTTTAAGGCCATTCCAGGTCATGGAATAGAAGTACAAATCAACGGAAATACTGTTATGCTTGGAAACAAGAAGCTTATGGATGTTTCTGGGATTAAGATTACTTTACAAACAGAGTCTGACAAACTTGCATCTGAAGGTAAGACACCAATGTTTATGAGTAGTGAAGGGAAATTGATCGGTATTGTTGCTGTGGCTGACACAACAAAAGAAAGCAGTGCATTTGCAATTAAAAAACTACATGAGATGGGTATTGAAGTTGCAATGATCACAGGTGACAATAAGAGAACAGCTGACGCCATCGCCAAGCAAGTGGGCATTGACTTGGTATTAGCTGAGGTACTGCCTGAAGACAAGGCAAATGAAGTTAAAAATCTTCAAAAATCAGGAAAAATGGTCGCAATGGTTGGGGATGGTGTCAATGATGCACCGGCCCTAGCACAGGCTGACGTAGGAATCGCCATTGGATCAGGCACAGACGTTGCTATGGAGTCTGCTGATATTGTACTAATGAAGAGTGATCTCGTTGATGTTGTAACAGCGCTGCAGTTGAGTAAGCGAACAATTAGAAATATCAAGCAAAATCTATTTTGGGCATTTGCCTACAACGCAGCTGGTATACCAGTAGCTGCAGGCTTATTATTATTATTTGGTGGTCCTAAATTGAATCCGATGTTTGCTGCAGCTGCTATGGCATTTAGTTCAGTTTCCGTATTGTTAAACGCCCTACGTCTGAAGGGTTTCAAACCAGTGATTAACCGTTAGGAGTCTATGATGAATAAGAAAATTACAATTGAAGGTATGAGTTGTGGCCACTGCGTTGGTCGAGTGATGGAAAGCTTGAAGGAAATATGCGGTGTAGCTGAAGTCACTGTATCTCTTGAAGAAAAGTCAGCTGTAGTTGAGTTGAAGCATGATGTTGAAGATGATAAATTTATGGATGCTATAAAAGAGCTAGGCTACAGAGCAAGCGATATCATTAACATTTAAAGTAAAAACGCAGGGGAAACCCTGCGTTTTTTTCTGAGCTTGTCCGACACGTACATGTTACTTAAGCGATAAAGTAGTCATCAAGACCACTATTTATTGATCGCTTGGTGTATTTGTTCAAGTTACAGGCAATATTGTAGATAATGCTAATGTCTAAAATTATAACTAAACTTTGAAGAGGTAATGCGTTTGTGAATGGTAATATAAAGTAGTCCATTTTCAGACACATGAAGTAGTCCAATCC
>CAYFHQ010000016.1:0-47144 GCA_964342805.1 uncultured Peptostreptococcaceae bacterium
AAGTGGGTGGTTATGCGGTATCCTAACCCGTCCATGGCTCAGCTGGCCAACACGAGTTTAGAGTCTTTCGAAGACTTCTACTTCAACGTTTGTAACCTGGACTACAAGAAAATGTCTGTAGCCATGGACTCCCTTGTGGCCCTTATGGAAAAGACGGACAAGGTACATATCAAGGGACAGGGAACAGACTTGACCTTCTCCATCAAAGACATCCCTGTGATCAAGTGTGACGGTAAAAACAATATTCCCGATGGTGAAGTCTTTACTGCTCCAGTCAAAGACTCGGTAAATGGTGTTCTTTCCTACAACTTTCCAGCCGTGTACCAGGGCTATACCTATGAAAACATCCGCTTGGAGTTTGAAGAGGGTAAGATTGTCAAGGCGACAGCCAATGACACGGAAAGAATCAATTCTGTTTTTGACACTGATGAAGGGGCACGGTTTATTGGTGAGTTTGCCATTGGAGTAAACCCATTCATCCTAAAGCCAATGAAGGATACCCTCTTTGACGAGAAAATCATGGGGTCCTTCCACTTCACACCGGGCAAGGCCTATGAGGACGCCTTTAACGGCAATGTCTCCTCCATCCACTGGGACTTGGTTTGCATTCAAACGCCTGAGTACGGTGGCGGAGAAATGTACTTTGACGACATCCTTATCCGTAAGGATGGTCACTTTGTACTTCCTGAGTTGGAGTGTCTAAACCCAGAAAATTTGAAGTAAATCATGTGATCCCGGTTTGAGTCTAGTCACCACAAGAAGGTGGTTGGCAGACCTAAGGGGACTCAATGAAAGAAGCTGCTGGATGGACCTACCGTCTGGCAGCTTCTTTGAATTGTAATCCCTTTGTTATCATCCCTTAACGATTGGATTCACTGGTTTTGATACAATAATAAGAAGCAAAGGGAGGTAGACTATGAAAAATATCATCATTGGGATTTTGATTGTCCTTTTAGTGGCCAGCGGTTTTATGGCCTATACCTATTATGGCAAGTACGACCAGTTATCCGACATTCTCAGGGCCGACTATTATACAGACCTTTCTGTCATTAACCAGGCGTCCCATAAGGGGGTCAATTATCTCCATCAAGACGGTCGGTGGTGGATTCATGTGGACGACGCCATGAACCTAATTGACCAAGACATGTACATCTCGGGTAGCGGTCAACGGGTCTATATCCCCTTTGAGCACACTGCCCTTAAGTTGGAAACCAGAGAGTTAAACGATTTTGTGTCCACTTATGCCAAGTCCATCAACCTACCGCTCATGGAGAAGGACAACCGGAAGTGGCTAGACCTGGAACTCTTGGGCAAGGTCTATGGTTTCACCCACCAAGTCTACGTAGAGACGGGTGTCCACCAAATATGGACCATAGAGCAAGACGTGCCTGTGGTTCAAGTGACCAAGAACGCTAAAATGCTGAGCGCGAAATCTGGCCCCAGCCTGGGACTGGGTCAAGTTCCTTCAGGTACCATGGCCATAGAACTTTACGCTGAAAACGACGCTTCCTACATTCTTACGGGGACCGGTGACCTGGGATGGGTAGAGTCCAGCAAGGTGACCAAGAGAGACTCGACCCAAGGGCAAGTTCAGCCCCTTCGGAGTCTTAGGAGAGGCAAGGATATTCCTGAGCCCTTACACTTGGCCTGGCAACAGGTAAGCACTTTTGCAGGCAACCCAGACCTGGTGAAAACCCCCTTGGAGGAAGGCATAAATATTTTGTCACCCACATGGTTTAACCTCAATGTGGATGGAATTGTCTTGAACCTGGCGGACCCCCAAGTGGTTGACAAGCTCCACCAAGCTGAGGCAAAGGTGTGGCCTATTTTTAAGAACAATTTTGACCCAGACTGGACCCAGGAACTACTGGCAAGTCCTGACCTGCAAAACCGAGTGATCGCTCAGTTGTTGGTCTACAATGCCCTTTACGATATCGATGGCATAAACTTTGATTTTGAGAACATGTACCTGGCTGACAAGGAAGGCTATGCTTCCTTTGTTCAGAAGGCCAGCCACCTCTTGGACCAACAGCAGATGGTTTCTTCAGTTGACGTAACGGTGCCATGGGGAAGTGATATGTGGTCAAAGGTTTATGACCGTCCAGCCTTAGCTCAAGCAGTGGACTTTGTCATGCTTATGGCCTACGACGAGTACTGGGCCTCCAGTCAGAAAACAGGTTCAGTTGCCTCTGAGCCCTGGGTACGTAGGGGGATCGAAGAAAGTCTAGACCTCATTCCAAGGGAGAAACTGATCCTAGGCTTCCCCTTCTATGCCCGGGTATGGACAACCCAATCCAGTGGCAAGGTGTCTTCTAAGGCAGTAGGTTTCAACACCCAGCAAAAGATTCTTAAGGAGAACAACCTACAAGCTAGCTTTGATCCGAATACGGGACAGAATTTTGTGGTATATACCCTAGGAGGAGAGAAAAAGGAAATCTGGTTGGAGGACGAGACCTCAGTGAGAATGAGGGCCAAGCTGGTCAAGGAATATGACCTGCCAGGTTTAGCGGCCTGGAGTCGATCTTTTGGCCACCAGGAGGTCTGGAACTGGATTCAGTCAGAGTTGGAATAGGAGCCTAGCGTGGGATTTTATGATCAACTGAGTACGTACTACGATGTTTTGTTTCGACCGGGTGAAGCCCAGTTAAACTTTATATCCTCCCGGACCAAGCGCCGGGGGCGAGTCTTGGACATTGGTTGTGGGACAGGGACCTATGCAATTCCCTTGGCTGTAGCAGGTTTTGATGTTTCCGCCTTTGACTTTGACCAGGTCATGGTTGACCGGATGGAACGTAAAGCTTTGGCAGCGGGCGTCCTGGTCAATGGCTTTCAAATGGATATGAACCTGCTCCATAAGGTGATTGAGGAGAGTTTTGATACCATTGTCTGCATAGGCAATACCCTGGCTCATTTAAGGGGCCTGGAGGCCATGGACAAGTTTATGGCCAGTGCTAATGGTAAGTTGAAGCCCGGCGGCAAACTGCTGGTCCAGACTGTCAATTATGACCGTATCTATGCAGATGACGTGTCCAGGCTACCAACCCTGGACCGGCCGGAAGCAGGCGTCAAATTTGAACGGCTCTATCAACGCCAGGGAGCCCACATTGACTTTATTGGTACCCTCCATCTTCCCGACGGGACGTCTTCAACCTCGTCTGTAAAACTCTATGGATTTACCCATGACCAGATCACCACGGCCATGGAGAAAGCGGGATTTACCACTAGGTCCTATGGGAACTTTTCGGACTTGGCTCACTCCCTATCCGCTCCAGCCATTGTGATTGAAGCAACACGTAAATAAAGTAATGAGAGCACCTTGCATGTATACAATCTGTACCTTGCAAGGTGCTTTATTGTGCACGAATCGGACAAGATAGTGCAAGTATAAAAAGAATTGTGTGTTTGCAATGGTTTGGATGTATTGGTACGAATATTCATGCAAAAGAAAGAAAAAACGTTCAAATATTTTCTGCAAGTGTGTTGTATTTCCTATGCGAAATGGGTATAATAGAGATACAGAAATGATTGTATACAATCATACACAAACGACTGAGAGATAGATAAGGAGAGAGATGCGTATGGAAAAGAACATGAAAAACAACTTTATGAATATCAGTGTTTGTAAAAGATGTGAAGAAGAAAAAAAGGTGAATCGTTTTGGCCTTTGCAAGCAGTGCAATGGTGAAGTCGATCGTGAATATGCAGTAATGTATGGTTTCAAAAACATGGAGTACTAATACAGGAGTATAGTATGGAAAGTCAAGAGAGCCATCAATTGTGAGCACGACTCTGGAAAAAAACAGGGTCGTGTTTTTATTTTGTCTTCAGAACCCTGTCTGGAAGGGTTTGGTGAGAATCAACAGGAAGGGGAGGTAGGCAGGTTACGGAGTGGACCTGAATACATAGGCAATGAGCAGGCCTAGATACAAGGGTAGGGCTAGCTGCATTGTCAAATCCAACAAGGCCAGTTAAAACAATAAATAAAGCCTACTCAAAAGGGTCCAGTGACCCATTTGAGTAGGCTTTTCATTAGGTTTCATCAGGCCCCAAATGTAGAGTCCCAGTCATTACAACTTATACTTCTTCAGTTCAGTCTTTAAGTTCACAGACAGTTTTTCCAGTTCGCCAATGTAGTCGTTGAAGTCACCCAGCTGGCTGGAGAACTCATGGACATTGGCACTCATTTCCTCACTGGAAGCAGAGTTTTCCTCTGCAATGGCAGCCAGGGTATGCATGTTCTGGAATACTTCCGAAACTTTTTGCGTTTCAGCAGACAGTCGTTCAGATAGCTCAACAATGCCTTCTGCAACGTCAGCGATCTGGTCAGTGGCCTTACGGTTACTTTCGGCCACCTGGCTAAGTTTCTGGCTACCTTCATCGATGGCCACAAACTGGTTGCCTACCTCAGTTACCATGGTGTGAACACCCTCGGTAAAGAGTTGTAGGTTTTCGTTAATGGTGCTTACAGCGTCCTTGGAGTCTTCTGCCAGCTTACGTACTTCTTCAGCTACAACAGCAAATCCACGGCCGTGCTCACCAGCTCTAGCTGCCTCAATGGAAGCATTCAGGGCCAGTAGGTTGGTCTGCTCAGCGATACCTTCAACCGTACTTACGATTTCAATGATATCCTGTACCCGGGCAGCCAGGTCTTGGCCACGCTCGTTTACACCTGCAAACCGTTCCTTGGTTGTATTTAAGTTCTCAGAAACCACCTGGAGTTCTTTGAAGGATTCTTCAATGTTGGCCACCGATTCTTCCAAATTGTCCTTGCGGGCGATTTCTTCCTCACTCAGCTCATTCAAAATCTTAATGTTTTCACTTAGAATGCCAACCGAACGCTCTGTTTCAGTGGCCTGGTGGGTTGCACCATCGGCTACTTCCTGTACATTGGTACTAATAATATCGGAAACATCCGTCATGTTACGGGCAACTTCTTTAAACTTCATGTTGAAGTTGTGGATGTCATCCACACCACCCTTAAAGAGGATGAAGTCTTCCTTGATGTTTTCCTTCACATTCTGGATCTCACCAAAGATCTGCTCGTAGCTGTCGCCTGTTTTTACTACTAGGTTGCTTTCAAAGCTTAGCTCGCCCATCTTGTTGACTTCATCAATAGCAGTCAATGTAGGTGCCCACACGACTCTGGCCGTGGCCATGGTAGCCGCAAGTGCAACTGCCCCTGTGATCCCGCCAGCTAGCCAGTTTCCTGTGATTAGGCCAGTGGAAACACCGGACAAGATACCAGGAATGAAGGCAATTTTCAGTGGGATATAACGGGTAATACCGCCCAAAGATAAAAGTTTTGAAGTTGTAAATGTCTTGTATTCATTGGTCCCTTTTTCTACGGTGATCTTCAACTTCATTTGGTGACGGCCGTCGTTGAGGGTGGACTTGTCCACGATTTCATAGGACATCTTTTCATTGAAGTATGAAGCGCCACCTTCCAAAAGACCGATCAGATAGTCAAACATGCCTCGTTTGGACTGATAAGTGATCATAAAGGTGTTGTTATCAATTTCCTCTGGAATCAGTCGAGGGGGAACAGCGCCCTTGATCATTTTTGTCAGCTGGGCGTGTACACTGTCCATCATCATCATGAAAGCCTTCAAGCTGGACCGCTCGAAGAATGATGGAAACCACTTGTTAAAACTAATGATGTTATTTTGGCCGATAATTCGCCAAACCTCTGAGGATTTCATACCTTTCTGCTTAGCGACACTTTCAATTGCTCCGAAGATTACGTCGTCTTCGATGTCGTCCAAAGGAGAAATCATATGATTGGACTCCCAACCTATGTCTTCCATGGCCTGAATCCGCACATTTTGACCCCATACATTTTCAATCGTGTCAAGCCAGATGGATACTACGGTTCCTTTCATCGCATTACCTACTTTCATAAAGATATTTAGAATTAATTAAATTATATCAGAATGGTATATAAAAACATCCTTCTTTTGTAAAAAATATAGGAAAGACCCTACGCATGATTTTTACCCCATTGTGACTGCTTTACACAGATGTGGCCATTGAAAGACGCAAAAAAAGAGACAACCGATTACTCAGTTGCCTCAAGAGAATTACACATGGTTGGGATTCATCCATGTTATGGATTTAACTCGCGTCGTACTCTGCCTTAATATCTTCTATGACCTGGTGGACAGTGGACATTTCTTTTAGTCGGTGGCCATTGCTTCCGATAAAGACCAGTCCGTTATCAATGTCCCCCTCCACGGAGTCGATCAGTGCTTCCGTAATACAGTAGGGCGCAACCTTGGGGTTACATCCCAGTAAACAGGCATAACAACTGTCAATGGGAAGTGGACCTTCCTTGGTCCGCATGACAAAGCTATTTTGAACCGCTCGACCAGGGAGTCCCACAGGACTCTGAACAAGGCCAATGGTTTCCTCTGTGGAATCAATATAGGCTTGCTTGAAGTTGACATGGGCGTCACACTCTTCTGTTGCCACAAAGCGGGTAGCCATTTGGACACCAGCTGCACCTGCATCAAGGGCTTCTTTCACATCACCACCATCGAACAAGCCACCGGCTGCGATCACTGGAATTTTTAGACCATACTTTTCTTCAAAGGGTTTGAGGGCCGTGCAAACTTCCTTCACAATATCCATGATGGAGGGCACTTCACCAGCAAGCAAGTCTGTTGCCTTAAAGCCAAGGTGACCGCCAGCTTCTGGACCTTCAACAATCACACAATCCGGCAGTCGGTCGAACTTTCGACTCCACATTTTAGAAATGGTTGCCGCCGCCTTGCCAGAAGAAACGATTGGGGCAATTTTTGTTGTTGAACCTTCTACCAGCTCCGGCAGGGTCTTAGGCAGGCCGGCACCTGAGATGATCAGGTCCACTTTTTCTTGAACGGCAGCCTTTACCAGGTCTGCATAGTTCCGCGTTGCTGCCAAGAAGTTCACGCCAATGGCGCCTGTTGGGCTCAGTTCACGAGCTGCACGAATTTCCTTAATCAAGCCTGTTACATTGGCTAGACCATTTTCCGTTCTGAAGTTTGGTTCTCTATAACCAGGCTGGGCGCCGGAGATAATTCCAATGCCGCCTTCATTGGCCACAGCTGCCGCAAGCTTGGACATGGAAATGCCAATCCCCATACCCCCTTGAATAATCGGTAGCTTGACCTTTAAGTCACCAATTTTGAGTTCAGGTAAACCCATCTTCTCCTCCTACATCTATAACTGCGTGTATACCAACATGTGGTAATGAAAACTATTTCGTCTCTATCAGTATACATTCGTAGGTAGTTGGAGTCAACACAAGATATTAGTATCAGGTGCTAAAAGTCAGAATTTTATTTTTTTGTTTGTCTGCCTAAGGATAGTTAGAGCCAGCAAGACCACCAAGCCCACTCATTTTCCAGTCTCCCAAGGGATTTAACATTGCAAAAGCCACCACCTGTGATACAATGACCTTGGATGGCATCCAAACGGAGTCATACCGCTAACAACATCCAAAACACAAATCCGATCCCATTCTGCTCGAAGCCACATGGACAGAGACAGATGCAGTTCGACTATACCTAGCCAACCTGCCTGTTTTGTCATGTGCAGGATTTTTGTTTTTTTGAGCGAAGGAGAGCCCATGAAAATTGGATTCTTAGGTGCTGGGAAAGTAGCCCGTGCATTCGGAGCCTACTTGCAAATCAAAGGAAAAGACGTGGTCGGCTACGCCAGTAGGAGCCAGACCAGTGCAGAGGACGCCGCCAGGTTAACAGGGACCCAGGCCTTTGGCCGTGGGGAAGACCTACTTGACCATGTTGACATCCTCTTTATCACCACGGGAGACAGGGCCATTGAAAAGGCGTCGGACCTCCTCGCAAAGTCGATTCAGAGCGCATCTGGAAAAGTGGTGGCCCATATGAGTGGCGCCATGACCAGTGACCACCTGAAAAGTCTGAGTGCCAAGGGGGCGCATGTTGCCAGCTTACACCCGCTGCAGGCATTTGCTGACCAGGAAGAAGCCCTAAAGCAACTGCCCCAAACCGTTTTTTCCATTGAAGGAGATGCGCCCGCAACACATATGTTGGCTGGCCTACTCTCTGACACCGGCAACCGACACTTCTCCATAGCCAAAGACCAAAAAGATGCCTATCACATGACTGCCTGTATGGTTTCCAATTATCTGGTGACCCTAATCGACGCAGGCCTGGAAGTGTTCGAGGACATTGGGATTGAGCGACAACTTGGATATGCTGCACTGTACCCCCTTATTGCGGGAACAGTGGAGAATTTGCGGTATCTAGATACGAAGGATGCCCTTACTGGCCCCATTGCCAGAGGGGATGATCTGACGGTGAAAAAACACTTACAAGCCTTGAAGGCGCCTGATATAGAAGCCCTATACCGGCTCCTTGGCAAGCAAACAGTGGATATCGCTGCACAAAAGAAAATCACCCCAAGCCAGGCAAGGGCCTTACATGCATTGTTAGATGATGAGGAGGACCAAGCATGAACAAGGGCAAAGTAACAGTAAATTCCATTCTAGAAGCAAAAGCAAAGGGAAGAAAAATCTCCATGCTCACCGCCTACGACTATACAACAGCAAAGTTGTTGGACGAGGCTGGGGTCGATTCTATTTTAGTGGGCGACTCATTGGGTATGGTTATCTTAGGGTATGAAAACACCCTTCAAGTCACCATGGAGGACATGCTACACCATTCCAAGGCTGTAGTAAGAGGTGCGAAATGCCCCTTTATTATTGGTGACATGCCCTTCCTTAGTTACCATGTGTCCGTTGAGGACGCTGTGCGAAACGCCGGTAGGTTCATTCAAGAAGCAGGCGTGGACGCAGTCAAACTGGAAGGTGGACGGGACGTACTCCCTCAAATTGAAGGCATCATCAAGGCCCAGATCCCTGTGGTCGGCCACCTGGGACTGACACCCCAATCCGTTAACATGATGGGTGGTTTTAAAGTCCAAGGGAAGAGTGAAGCCCAGGCAGCGCAACTGATCGAAGAAGCCCTACTCCTGCAAGACGCCGGAGTTTGTGCCATCGTTTTAGAGTGTGTGCCGGCCAAACTCAGCAAGTTGGTGTCAGAAAAACTATCCATTCCGACCATAGGAATAGGAGCAGGCAATGACTGTGATGGCCAAGTTTTGGTGATCCAAGACATGTTGGGCATGTACAGTGATTTTACGCCTAAATTTGTCAAGCAATATGCACAGGTGGGTCAAGTGACCAAAGACGCTGTGAAACAATATATAGAAGAAGTAGAAGCACAGACCTTCCCGGCCAAGGAACATACCTTTGCCATCAAGGACGAAGTGTTGAGCAAGTTATACTAGGAGGCACACATGCAGGTCATTCAAACCGGTCGTGACATGAGGCGACATCTGAAAACCCTAAAGCGAGAAGGCAAGTCAGTTGGCTTTGTTCCAACCATGGGTTTCCTTCATGAAGGGCACATTTCTTTAATGAAAAAAGCACGGATGGAAAATGATATTGTTGTGGTGAGTATATTTGTGAATCCCACCCAATTCAATGATCCCAAGGACCTGGACACCTACCCGACGGACATCGACAGTGACCTGGCCAAGACGGCTGAGGCAGATGTGGATTACGTCTTCTTTCCAACGGTTGATGAAATGTATCCCCAGGGGTATAATACCTACGTCGAAGTGGACGGCGGTTTGACTGAAAAGCTATGCGGGGCAACCCGACCCGGTCACTTCCGGGGGGTAACAACGGTGGTTAACAAGTTGTTTAACCTGGCCATTCCAGACCGGGCCTACTTTGGCATGAAGGACGCCCAGCAGGTAGCGGTCATCCAGCGAATGGTGGAAGACCTCAATATGGACCTGGAAATTGTGCCTTGTCCTATAGTAAGAGAAGCCGATGGCCTGGCCATGAGTTCACGGAATTCCCTCCTTACACCCAAGGAGCGGGAAGACGCCCTGGTCTTGTCCAAGTCTCTCAACCACGCAAGAGAAGAAATTGAAGCCGGTGAGCGCAGAGCAGAAAAAGTGCGCACGGGCATTGTAAACTACATCCGAACAGTAGAAGAAGCAGACATCGACTATGTGGAGATCGTCAATGCAAGGAGCCTGGAGTCCATTGAGACCATTGAAGGAGACGTTCTCATCGCATTGGCTGTGAAAATCGGCAAGCCGAGACTGATCGATAACCTGCGAATGGAGGTACAATAATGTTGGTCAACATGTTCAAGGGGAAGATCCACCGGGCCAAGGTGACAGAAGCCAATCTAAACTACGTGGGTTCCATTACCATTGATATGGACCTAATGGACGCAGCGGGTTTCCTACCTGGCGAGCGGGTTCAAATCGTAAACAACAACAATGGCGCCCGCCTGGAAACCTATACGATTGAAGGGGAGCGGGGCAGTGGCATGATCTGTCTCAACGGCGCAGCAGCCCGCCTGGTGCAACCGGGAGACATTGTCATCATTATCGCCTATGCCTGGATGGACAATGAAGAAGCCAAGACGTTTGAGCCAAAGGTTGTCTTCGTTGACGAAGACAATAAGATGATTGAGTTGGCCTCGTCTGAGACCCATGGGGAGATTAAGTAAAATCATTCTTGAAATTCGAATAGTCAAATAAAAGAAGAGCAGGCCTCCCGATTGGGAGGCCTGCTCTTCTTTTATTTGTGCATAGGGTCATGCTTGTGACCATGATGGTGGAGGTGGGGCTTCTCCCCACAATCCCCGTCTTGCTCCAACAAAATATCCAGACCGTGGGGAATGGCTGGAAGGACCGCTTCTAGATTTTCCTTAACTGCCTTGGGACTACCGGGTAGGTTGACAATGAGGGACCGCCCCCTAATACCTGAGATCCCCCGGCTGAGGATGGCCTTGGGTGTCACCTTGAGGGAGGCAGCCCGCATGGCTTCGCCAATACCAGGGACGTGTCTCTCTAGGACATCTCTTGTGGCTTCTGGGGTAACGTCTCTAGGTGCAAATCCGGTTCCGCCAGTGGTAGCAACCAGGTTGACCTGGAGGCGGTCACATAAGTCTGTTAGTGTCTGCCCGATCAGGGGTCGCTCGTCGGGGATAATGCAGGTATGGACCACTGTAAAACCTGCGGCCTCAAGCATGTCCTTTAGAAGTTGACCCGACTTGTCTTCCCGTACGCCGGCTGCACACCGGTCACTTACTGTCACTACTGCTGCTGTATGCATGGTGGTCTCCTCTTCCTTGTGTGGATGTGTTTCTGTCTATTGGTCTCAGTGTACCACAGTCCATTGTCCCTTGGGAGTCGGTAGGGTATGATAAGAAGCAAGAAGTGCTTTTATGCAGTGTCCACGATGTCCTTTGGACAAGATTGTGGTAGGCTGATGACAATATTTGACCCGAGGTGACGCAGACAAGGAGAGCCCATGAAACCATTGAAAATGACCCCAGTAGCAGAAGCCCTCGACCTTTATACCCAGGCCTTGGCAGACCGTTTACCGACAACTGAGCGTGTGCCCTTGGCCCGAGCCATTAACCAGACCCTGGCTGTGGACATTGTGTCCAAGGAGACCATACCAGCCTTTCGTAGGTCCACTGTCGACGGCTACGCTGTAAAAGCTAGCAATTGCACCCAGGCTAGCCCAGGACAGCCTGTACAGCTCATGCTCAGGGGCACCAGCCATATGGGGGAGTTGTCCTCAATTGAGCTCCAAGAGGGTCAAGCGGTTTACGTGACCACCGGGGCCATGATCCCTGAAGGTGCCGACGCCATGGTTATGGTAGAGGTGACTGAAAAGACAGAGGATGCGGTATTCATCAAGGAAGCACCGGAAGCCGGAACAAATATGATTTTACCTGGCTCGGACATGACCATCGGCCAGTTGGTCCTGCCCAAGGGTCAACGACTCCGTCCCCAAGACATTGGGGCCCTGGCAGCCTTGGGGGTGACCGAGGTCACCATCAGTAGGGCGCCTAGGGTGGGACTCTTGTCCACCGGCGACGAACTGGTTCCTGCAGACCAGGAACCAAAACCGGGTCAAATCCGGGACGTCAACACGTCTACCCTCATGGCCCACTGCCATACGGTTGGCCTGGAAGTGGCCCTTCATAAAATCACCCCCGACGACTTAGCCACCTTAACAGCGGATATTATAGAAGCCAAAGAAACCTGTGACCTGATTCTGATCTCAGGGGGGTCTTCCATGGGTGAAAAGGACGTTACAGCCGACGCCATAAGAGCAGCTGGGGGGCAAGTTTTTATCCATGGCATGGCCTTTAAGCCTGGAAAACCCACTATACTAGCTCGGATCGGAGAAACCCTGGTTATTGGCCTACCGGGCCACCCTGTGTCTGCCCTCCTGGTATTTGATATTCTCAGCCAGCGAATTCTTCCCCAGGTCTTCCAGATGACCCAGCCACCGGTCGAAAAAAGGTTGGGTATTATTTCACAAGATATCCGCCCAGCCAAGGGCCGAGATACCTGTCAAATGGTCCAGGCCATATGGAAGGATAACCAGTGGCAATTTCACCCTGTTAAAGGCAAGTCCGGTATGATCACCTTGATGACCAAGGCGGATGGTTATGTGCAGATTCCAAGAACGGTTGATCAAATTCCCGCTGGAACGACGGTGGAAATGGTTTGCTTCCGTTAGGAAGGACCTTGTTGAATTGTAAAAAGTACACAATGTATAGGGAACCTGAAAGTGATAATGTGGTAGGTAGAAAGATGCTTGGCAGCTATGATCGCTTGCCTACGTTTCGGATTCTGGCGCAATTAGCTTGCGTGATTAATTGGTCTACTTCATTCCTTTCATATTGGTTCTCCCAATCAATATGGAGAATCGAGCCTCATACCCTCTGGTATGGGGTTCTTTTTTATAAAGAAACAGAACCATAACAAGTTGCGACAAAACTTGGCGTTTTCCACGACATCATATATACTGTCAACGAGGTATATGAACGGATTACAACAAAGATTTGGTGCTAGAACCGAATTGTTTCAGATATGGAAAAAAAGGAGCACAAATGAGCAAGTACGTGGAAGCAGCAAAACGTATTGAGCAGTTTTACGAAAAGGACGAAATGCGATTGGACGCACCCATGAGCGACCATACGTCTTTTAAGATTGGTGGCCCGGCCAAGATCTTAACCCAGCCCCGACAACCGGAGCAAATCAGGGAGACTCTAAATGTATGCAGGGACCTAAACCTCCCCTTTTATATTATTGGCAATGGCAGTAACCTCCTGGTTCCTGACCATGGCATTGACGGTGTTGTAGTGAAAATCTCTGACGCCTTTGATGACGCTCGGATTGAAGGAACAAAGATTATTGCCAAGTCTGGCATTCTGCTCAGCCGCCTGGCCAACTTGGCCATGAACAATGACCTGGGTGGTCTGGAGTTTGCTTCGGGCATTCCTGGCACACTGGGCGGAGCCATTTTCATGAATGCAGGTGCCTATGGGGGCGAAATGAAGGACGTGGTTGAGAGCGTCACCATCCTGACCCAGGAAGGGGAGATTGTGACCCTGGAGAATGAGGCGTGTGAATTCGGGTATAGGTCTAGTGCAATCCAACGGTGTGGTTCCATTGTTTTGGAAGTCACCTTGAACCTAGAAAGTCGTTCCTACGCTGATATTAAAGAAGTGGTGGACGACCTAACAGTCAAGCGGACCAGCAAGCAACCCCTGGATTTGCCAAGTGCAGGCTCTACTTTTAAACGCCCAGAAGGCCATTACGCAGGCAAGCTCATTGACGACGCTGGCCTCCGGGGAATCCGCGTAGGGGATGCCCAGGTATCTGAAAAGCACTGTGGCTTTGTAGTGAATCGAGGTAAGGCAACCAGTGCAGAAGTGATGGAACTGATTTCCCTAGTTCAAAAAGTCGTGAAAGACAAGTTTGATGTGACACTGGAACCAGAGGTGCGCCTATTCGGGGAGGAATAATATGCGTATTATTGCCGATTATCATACTCATACAACCTATTCCCATGGGTTGGGCTCCATAGAGGACAACGTGGTCCAGGCCCGGAAGATTGGTCTCAAGCGGATCGCTATTTCCGACCATGGCCCTGGCCATATGGCCTATGGTATCCGTAAGGAAAAGTATAAAGAAATGCGTCAGGTCATTAACGACCTGCGAAGCAAGTATACAGATATTGAAATTCTGTTGGGCATGGAAGCCAATATTCTAGATGTAGAAGGAAACATCGACATGGATGATGAGCTCCTGGCCCTTAACGATATTTTGCTGGCAGGCTATCACTTTGGAAGCAAGCCAACCAAGTTTTTCAGGGACATGACCCACCACGGCCACAACATCATTGCAGGCAAGGTGCCCAGTTTAGGCTGGCAGGTCAAGCAGTGGAATACAGAGGCCCTTGTGAACGCCATGTACCGCCATGATATCCAGCTGATCACCCATCCGGGGGCCAAGGGGCCTATCGACCTGGACCGGGTGGTGGAGGCAGGCATAGCCACCAACACGGCCTTGGAAATCAATGCCAGCCACGGTTATTTAACAACAGAACAGCTGAAACAGATCAAACATACTGACGTCAAGTTCATGATCAACTCTGACGCCCACCAACCTGACCATGTGGGCCACTTTAAGGCCGCTATAAAGCGGGCCAAGGAAGCAGGCCTCCGGGTCGATCAAATTCTCAATGCTGAAGCCTAGGCTCTAATCCTTGCCATTCAGCATAAGAAAGAAATATGGAAAGTAGATTGTCGTAGGGCCATGACCAAGTCATTGTCCTGCGACAATTATGTATGCATAGGTTTGTGAATATGGGGATGTACAGTAAACAAGGCACCCGTGCTTGGGGTGGGAAAGGAAGAGACAATGAATCAGCTAGAGCATAAAGTGGAAATCGCAATCATTACCGGCCTTTCCGGTGCAGGAAGAAGTCAGGCAAAAAAAGTCATGGAGGACTTTGGTTATTACTGCCTGGACAACCTGCCCCCTGTCTTAATTGAGAACTTCATTGAATTGTGTGAGTTCAATATGGAAGAGATCACCCGGATTGCCCTGGTGGTAGACATCCGAGGAGGGATCTTCTTCGACGCCCTAGAGCAAAGTTTACTGACCCTTCGCTATAAGGGTTACAACTTTAAACTCCTCTTCTTAGAAGCCGATGACCCAGTACTGGTCAAGCGGTTCAAGGAAGTACGCCGGTCCCACCCCCTAGACCCATCTGCGCCCCTGGAGACAGCCATACGTCAGGAAAGGGAAAAGCTGATCAAGCTCAGGGAACAGGCTGACGTAATCATCGACACCAGTGGGCTTAATCTGAGTCAGTTCAAGAACCAGATGGCCAAGGTCTTCTCCACGGCTGCCGAGGACTCAAAAATGTCCGTTTCCATCCGGTCCTTTGGCTTTAAAAAGGGCCTGCCCATCGACGCAGACATTGTTTTTGATTGTCGCTTTTTGCCCAATCCCTTTTATATTGAAGACCTCCGGCCTCGGACAGGAAATGACAAGGACGTCCAAGACTATGTCATGTCCTTTGAGGAGAGCCGCAAGTACTTTGAGCACATTGAGTCCATGGTCCGCTTTATGCTTCCCAATGTGGAAAAGGAAGGCCGGGCCCAGTTGGTTGTTGCCATTGGCTGTACCGGTGGCCACCACCGGTCAGTGACCTTTGCCAACCGACTCTATGAGAAACTCCAGGACACCAAATATCCAGTCTCTGTAACCCACAGGGATATTCACAGGTAGAGCAGATGAAAACACACTTAAAAATCGCGGCCATAGGTGGAGGGACGGGTTTGTCCATCCTCTTGCGTGGCCTAAAACAAGTTACAGACAATGTGACAGCCATCGTTTCCGTGGGAGACGACGGGGGTGGGTCAGGCATCCTACGGGAGGATTTAGGTATGTTACCCCCGGGGGATATACGAGCCTGCATTCTTGCCCTTGCCAACACAGAACCCTTGATGGAGGACCTGATCCAGTATCGGTTTAAGGAAGGCCAGCTATCGGGTCAGAATTTTGGCAACCTCATGCTGGCAGCCATGGTAGGAATATCTGATAATTTTGAGGACGCTATTCAGAAGTTCAGTGACATCTTTGCCATAACCGGCAGGGTCCTACCGGTCACCACTTCTGAAATGATCCTCAAGGCCAAACTCAGCGATGGGTCTTGGGTAACCGGGGAATCAAAGATTCCAAGGATTGCCCAGCGTCGTGGGGCCCGGATAGAAGAACTGCTTCTGGAGGGAGACCAACCGTCAGCCCTGGAGGACGCCATTTTAGCCATACTCAATGCAGATATCGTGGTTCTGGGGCCAGGTAGCCTCTACACCAGTGTCATTCCCAACTTACTGGTGGACGGCGTGAGGGAGGCCCTGCAGGTTACGGAAGCCAAGCGGATCTATGTACCCAATATCATGACCCAACCGGGTGAAACAGACGGCTATACGGTGAAAGACCATGTCCATGAACTCATGAAACATAGTGCTATGGGCATTGTAGACTTTGTCTTTGCCAATACCACTGTCTTGGACTTGCAAACGGCCCGCAACTACGCGGCTGAGAAGTCCTATCCCGTGGAGTTGACCCAAATGGATCGGCAATGGTTATCGGACAACCACATTGGTGTGATTGAAGGGAGTTTCTGTGAAGTCTACAAGGGCTATGTCCGCCATGACGCTGCCAAAATGGCAGACCACATGGTCACCCTGATCGACACCAAGGTCTACCGTAACAAGCGCTATATGACTCCCCTAGATCAGACCTAGGGGCAAGTGAATGAAAGAAGGGTAAGGGATGGAAATGTGTCTAGGGCGCATCTTCATCCCTTTTGTCTTCTTGCTTGGAAATCGTTTACCTGTTAAAATAATTGTGTAGCTGCCAAACAAAAATTTTAACTCTTGGAAGCACGACATTCGGATTTGCGAAGTCAACCGGACGCGCCCTGGCGTGATCCACCATGCCTTTAAGAAAGTCCACAATTTTAGCTCAGAAGAAATGACACTTGGATTTGCGAAGGTTGCACTACATACTGCACCTTTAAAAAAGTCCGCCTTACAACAATTTATCTTATTGAGGAGGCGCTTTTTATGGCGAAACGTATTCCAGAACCGTTCAAAATTAAAATGGTTGAGAACCTAAACATGATCAGCCGAGAAGAAAGAGAACAAAAATTAATTGAAGCAGGGTACAACCCATTTTCACTCCGTGCTGAAGACGTGTACATTGATCTACTTACAGACAGTGGTACAGGTGCCATGAGTGACCGTCAGTGGGCAGCGCTGATGATGGGTGACGAGTCCTATGCAGGTAGCCGAAGCTTCTACCGTCTTGCTGACACTGTAGAAGACATCACAGGCTACAAGTACACCATTCCAACCCACCAGGGCCGTGGTGCAGAGCAGGTAGTTTTCCCTAATATCATTAAGAAGCCGGGGGATTATGTTCTATCTAACATGCACTTTGACACAACAAAAGCCCACGTAGAAATTGCTGGGGGTCGTGCCATCAACCTGGTTGATGAAAAGGCATTTGACACGACAACTTATGACGATTTCAAGGGTGATTTTGACCTTGTGAAGTTGGAAGAGTTTATTCAGAACCACAAACTAGAAGACATCTCTTGTATCGTGATTACTGCAACATGTAACTCTGCTGGTGGTCAGCCGATCTCCATGGCTAACATGAAGGGTGTTAAGGCTATCGCAGACAAGTACCAGCTACCTGTCTTTATTGACGCGGCCCGCTACGCAGAAAACTCCTACTTCATTAAAATGCGTGAAGAAGGTTATGCTGACAAGTCCATTAAAGAGATTTCCCGAGAAATGTTTGACCTTGCTGACGGTTTCATGATGTCTGCAAAGAAGGACGGTCTTGTGAACATGGGTGGTATTGTTGGTATCAAGGACGACGAAGACCTGTATACAGCTTGTCGTTCCCTATGTGTGCCAATGGAAGGTTTCCCAACTTACGGCGGTCTATCCGGTCGTGACATGGAAGCCCTAGCAGTTGGCCTTGTGGAAGCGCTTGACTTTGACTACATGAACCACCGAATTGGTCAGATCCAGTACCTGGGCGATCGTCTAAGAGAAGCCGGTGTACCGATCCAGTACCCAACAGGTGGCCACGCAGTATTCGTTGACTGCAAGAAGATGTGTCCACATATTCCATTCCACCAGTTCCCAGCTCAGGCAGTGTGTAACGCTGTTTACCTAGAGTCGGGTGTACGTCCTGTGGAAATCGGTTCCTTCCTATTGGGCCGTGACCCGGACACTGGTGAAAACATTGAGTCTCCACTGGAACTAATGCGACTAACGATCCCACGTCGTACCTACACGGACAACCACATGGACGTGGTTGCTGACGCTGTGATCAAGGTCTTCCAAAATGCTGACCAGCTAAAAGGTTTTGAGTTTGATTGGGAACCACAGGTTCTTCGTCACTTTACAGCGAAGCTGAAGCCAGTAGAATAAGCAATACAATGAATGTGCAACGTTTATTTGGGGTAAACGTTCGGGCTTGAAACATAAAGGGGAAGACTGTTTACAGTCTCGACAGACCATCTACCAGGGGGTAGGTGGTCTGTTTTGTATTTGTAGGAAAACACCATGAAAACTTTACACGAAACCGGGTGTTTCCTATCCCAAGGGGCTGTGGTATACTATAAAGATACAAAATGATACCAAAGCGGAGGATGTGAAGTCTGTGAAGCACATTGTAAGTGCAGGTGGCGTCGTATTTCTTGGAAACTCCATATTGTTACTGAAAAAGATCAATGGGGACTGGGTACTTCCAAAGGGTAAAGTGGAAGAAAACGAGACCACAGATCAAACAGCATTACGGGAAGTACGAGAGGAAACAGGAATCAAGGCAGCAATTATTGGTAAGCTAGGGGAAACCCAATATCGGTTTAAGAATTGCTGGAGTAACAATCAAGTCATTGAAAAAACGGTTGTATGGTACATGATGGAGGCCAAGTCGACCAATACCCTACCCCAGCGGGAAGAGGGTTTTATCGACGCCAAATTCATCCACTTTAATCGTATTGAAGAAACGGTCAAGTATCCAGACGAACTGGATTTAATACAAAAGGCCTGTGAAGCATATATCAATAGGTGATCCAAATGTCATTTTCATCAAAATCAAAGAATGAGTTGTCGCGCATTCGGTCTGAGAGCCGTTGCTGTCAGATTGCTGAACTGTCGGCCCTGGTACGCATTAGTGGTGCCATCCGCCTTAAGGGACGGTCTCGCGTCGACTTGAGTATTGTCACAGAGAATTCTGCAGTTGCCCGGTTAGTTTTCACACTATTCAAGAAAAACTTTAATATCCATACGGAAGTTGAGGTTCAGAAGAATAGGACCTTGAAAAAAGGGAATGCATATAAAGTTGAATATCCCAATGCCTCTGAGGTACTACAAACATTGGGGATCCTCACCAAAGAGGATGGTCTCTTCCGGATTAATGATTCCATCCCTGAAGACTTGGTGAAAGACCAATGTTGTCGTCGTGCCTATATTCGGGGTGCTTTCCTGGGTGGCGGTTCAGTAAGTGATCCAGAGAAGGCCTACCATATGGAGTTTATCACCCATAATGAGGAGTACGGGTCTGCCCTGCAAGCAGTGATCAATACCTTTGATTTAAATGCAAAGTTGATTGAACGGAAGAACAATCACATTGTATACTTGAAAGAGGGGGATCAGATTGTTGACCTGCTCAATATCATCGGTGCCCACCATGCCCTTTTAGACTTTGAAAATGTCCGTATCTTAAAGCAAATGCGGAACAATGTCAACCGGCTGGTCAATTGTGAAACAGCCAACCTGAACAAGACGGTCAATGCCGCCCTGAGACAGGTAAGAGATATCGAATTCATTCGAGACACCGTAGGCTTGGCTAGCCTACCGGAAGGCATTCGGGAGTTGGCTCAAATACGCCTAGAAAATCGAGAGGCCAGCCTGGTCGAGTTGGGCGGGCTTTTGAGTACACCCATAGGAAAATCCGGTGTAAACCACCGTTTTAAGAAGATCCATAAAATTGCAGATCAATATCGGGAGAAGGAAGGTGTCATGACCCATGATTAAAAAAACACTGAAAATTACCAATGACTCCGGGTTGCACGCTAGGGCAGCTGGACGTTTTGTCGAACTGACCAACCAGTTTGGTTCGGAAATATACATTTCCATGGATCATATTATGATCGATGGGAAGAGTATCATGGGAATTATCTCCATGGGTATTCAAAAAGATGCTGAAATCGTTATATCCGTTGAGGGTGTTGACGAGCGAGAAGCCATGGACGCCATTGAAGGCCTGCTTCTCAATGAACTTGCAAATATGTAAGAGGGTATGCCAAAGGTAATCCTAAAGGATTACATACAAACAGCCGATATATGCTATAGTAAATCTTTAACTTTCGTAACAAAGATCAATATTCTTGTACAAGCGACAATGGATGCACTATGATAGGGATATATCACTTGCAGCATGGAGGCTGACATGAATCGAGTTTCTATTCGAGTTACCAACCTTAAAGTCGGTATGGTTTTAGGGGAGACTATTTATGATGCCAGCGGCAATGAATTGCTTGCAGAAGGCATTGTATTAAGACCCATTTATATAAACAAAATCGTTGAATTAGGCCGAGACACTGTGCTGGTTGTCGATGAACGGGACACTGTTGTGTTAACCACTCCTGCTGATTTTGAGGAGACCATTAATCGGGACATGCTGATCAAGGAAACCCGCAAAGAAGCTGGGGACCTGGTCAAGTCATGCATGGGCAACGCCCTGAGCCGCAATAGCGTGGAGATGGAAAAAATCTTTTTGGTGGTCAACAAGATCATCGACGAGATTTTTAGGAATGAAGACATTACCCTCAACCTGGCTGACCTTAAGTCCGTTGACGAGTATGTGTTCCAACACTCCGTGAATACCTGTGTCCTGACCATTATCACTGGGATCTACATGGGCTTCAACAAGGTTCGACTAGTTGAAGCAGGTGTGGGCGCCCTTTTACATGATATTGGCAAGGTCTTGGTGCCTCAAAACATCCTAAATAAAGAAGGTCGGCTCACAGCAGACGAGTTTGAAATTGTAAAGCGCCATACGGTGAGGGGATATGAAGTCCTCCGCAAGGTGGAAGGCATAAGCGAAGACGCAGCCTTGGTAGCCCTCCAACACCATGAACGGTTTGATGGTGCTGGCTATCCAGAAGGTCTTAGCGGTGGAGACATCCATGTCTATTCCAAGATTGTTGCGGTTTCCGATGTCTTTGACGCCATTACGTCTGACCGGGTTTACTCCCAAAAGGAAGACCCCTACACGGCCATGGACTATATCCTGAGAACCTGCAATGAGCACTTTGACAAGGAAGTGGTACGTACCTTCCTTAAAGTGGTGGGTTACTATCCACTGGGACTCCACGTTTACTTGTCCACTGGTGACTACGGCGTAATTGTTCGAAAGAACAGGGAGACCCCTGTTGTTCGTGTTTTGGTTGATGGTCGAATGAACCCTGTCAAGGGCTACTATGAGATCGACATGAACAAGAACCCAAAGGTTCGAATTCATGACATTGACCCCGGTCGAGCCTACTTGACCAAGAGCGTGACCACCAATTCCAACTCAGTATAAGTGAAATAAGATATATGCCCCTACCCAATTTGGGATAGGGGTTTTTCTAATGTAGAAAAATACGGTATAATTTATCGTAGAACAAGCATTCGATCAAACATCAGAAATTAGGGGGATTCCACTGTATGAAACGGTATCTATATATTCTTATAACAAGCTTTTTGATTTTGGCCTTGGCAGGCTGCCAACAACCAGACGTAGGCGACCAGACCGACGTGACTGCAAGGGAATGGTCCTGGGTCCTGGATAGTGCCGATGGCACGTCGGCAACCCTCTACCACAATTTAGAGAGTGAAGACAAGCTGGAGTGGTTGGAAAAAACGGTGAAAACCCGCCTAGAGTCTTCGGGTATTACCCTCCGCTTAGAAAAGAAGCCCATAATGGAACTGATTGATAAGTTGGAGCAGGAAAAAATCAATGAGATCGAGAGTGGAACCATTGACTTGATCCTGGTGGATGGTAGCGACATGGCCATGCTATATGAAAAAGACTTGGTCTATGGTCCCTTCCTCAATAAGGTGCCCAACTACCACACCAATGTCAACCCAGAAGACTACGAGTTCATGTACGCAGAAGGCCAGGAACTCAACTATAGCGCCCTGCCGGTTTTTAGAAACCAGTTGGCCATGGTCTATGACGAGGACGTCCTAGACGAACCACCAGCCACCCTAGAGGAAATGATCGATTTGATCATGGCTTCACCAGGGTCCTTTACCTTCCCCATGCCTGACGACCAATCTGGTCGCCAGTTTATGGAGACCTTCTTTGCCACCTTCTCAGATTATGAAACCCTCTATAGGGTCAACCCGACCCGGGAGGAAGTTGAGGCTGCGGTGGTACCTGCCCTTGAAAAACTCAGGGTGCTGAAAAATGCCCTCTATAAAAAGGGAGAGATCTACCCGGCAGACGAGGAACAGCAGGACATGCTTTTCTTTGAGGGCCAAATTGGTTTTGCTCTGACGACCAACCCTGTCAAGGCCAGCAAACGATCGAGAATTGAGACATACCCCTTTGGCGCCCGGGCCTTTATCCCGGCAGGGGGTACCGTAGGGGACACCATGTATATGGTCATTCCCTTCAATTCAGCCAACAAGTCAGCTGGGATGATCTTTGCCAATGAGACCCTAACGGCAGATGTCCAGTTGGCCAAGTACAAGCCTTCAGAGGGTTCAGACCTGCCAGTTGTTGACACGTCTCGTATGGATAGCGCAGAGGCCAAGAAGTTGACCACGGTCACCATTAAGCGGGCAGATATTAAACAAGCCGATTTACTGGCGGGACGGATTCCGGACATGCCGGAACGAACATCCATGATCCTGGCAGAAATCTGGAGAGAAATTTTAGAGTAAGGAGCAAACATGCAACGGGATTTTGTTCATTTACATTTGCATACAGAGTACAGCCTGTTGGACGGGTTCACCCGAATCGACAGGCTGTTTGATCAAGTAAAGGCGCTGGGCATGGACGCCGTGGCTATCACAGACCACGGAGTCATGTTCGGCGTTGTTGAGTTTTATAAGACAGCGAAAAAGCATGGGGTCAAGCCTATTATCGGCTGTGAGGTCTATGTGGCGCCCCGGTCTCGCCATGACAAGAGTGGAGCCAGCGACCGTGACCAGGGCCACCTGGTCCTTTTGGTGGAGAATGAAATTGGCTACCAAAACCTCATCCACCTGGTCTCCATGGGCTACATGGAAGGTTTCTACTATAAGCCTAGAATCGACTATGACCTACTGGAAGCCCATAGTGAGGGCTTAATTTGCCTGTCCGCCTGTATAGCGGGGGACGTTCAACAACGGCTCCTGGATGGCCGGTATGAGGAGGCCAAGGACCTGGCCCTTCGCCTGCAAAACATGTTCGGGGAAGGTAAGTTCTTTCTAGAACTCCAGGACCATGGCATGGAAATCCAAAAAGGCCTCAATGCCAATATCATGCGCCTATCCAAGGACACGGGTATTCCCCTGGTGGCCACCAACGACGTCCACTATATAGACAAAAAGGACCACGACGTCCACGACATACTCTTATGTATCCAAACGGGCAAGAACGTCAGCGACCAACAAAGACTCCGCTTTCCCACAGAGGAGTTTTACCTCAAGTCGCCGGAGGAAATGGCCAAGCTCTTTCCCTATGCGCCTGAAGCCTTGGAAAACACCAAGAAAATCGCTGATATGTGTCAGTTTGACTTTGATTTTGACACCCTCCACTTACCTGAGTTTCAGCTGGAAGGGGAGGAGTCGGCCGTTGAAAAACTAAGGGACCTTTGTTATCAGGGTCTCCATGACCGCTATGACCAAGTAACGGACATCCATAAGGACCGTCTGGAGTTTGAGCTGTCCACCATTGTACAAATGGGCTATGAGGACTACTTCCTCATTACCTGGGACTTTATCAAGTATGCCAAAGACAATGGCATTATGGTGGGCCCTGGCCGGGGGTCCTGTGGGGGTTCACTGGTTGCCTTTGTTCTCCATATAACGGACGTAGACCCCATTAAGTATGACCTGATCTTCGAACGGTTTCTCAATCCGGAACGGATCACCATGCCGGATATTGATATTGACTTCCAGGACGACCGTCGTCAAGAAGTCATCGACTATGTGGTCAACAAGTATGGTATGGACCACGTGGCCCAAATCATCACCTTTGGAACCATGGCAGCCCGGGCAGCCATTCGGGACGTTGGCCGGGTTCTGGACATCCCCTATGCAGTGGTGGACCAGATCGCCAAGGAGGTGCCCTTCCAACTGGGCATGACCATTGACAAGGCCATCACCATGAACCCCAAGTTCAAAAAACTCCATGAGGAAAGTGACGAAGCCCGAAGGGTGATCGATGCGGCCCGGAGTGTGGAAGGCATGCCCCGCCACGCTTCTACCCATGCGGCAGGTGTCGTAATTTCCAAGAATCCCGTGGACCACTATGTACCCTTGTATGTCCATGACAATGCCGTGTCCACCCAATTCAACATGGTCCTCCTAGAGGAACTGGGCCTACTAAAGATGGACTTTCTAGGCCTACGAAACTTGACAGTTATTAAAGACTGCTTGGAACTCCTAAAGGAAAAAGGGATTGATCCACCGGACCTTGCCAACCTGGACTATACGGACCAAAAGGTCTTTGACTTGATTGGAAGCGGGGACACCCTGGGGATCTTCCAGTTGGAGTCTTCTGGCATGCGCCGATTTATGCGGGAACTGAAACCCACGGAACTGGAGGACCTGATAGCAGGGATATCCCTCTACCGTCCGGGCCCCATGGACTCCATTCCCAAATACATCGCCAACAAGAACAATCCTGACGGCATTCAATATGGTCACCCCATGCTGGAGTCAATTCTGTCCGTTTCCTACGGGTGTTTGGTCTATCAGGAGCAAGTTATGCAGATCGTACGGGAGCTGGGTGGCTATTCCTATGGCCGGTCTGACCTGGTCCGCCGGGCCATGTCCAAAAAGAAAATGAAAGTCATGGAAGAAGAGCGAAAGAACTTCATCTATGGCAAGGTGGCCGAGGACGGCACCATAGAAATTGAAGGTTGTATGCGCAAGGGGATCAGCGAAAATGTGGCCAATGCAGTCTTTGACGACATGATTGACTTCGCCAAGTATGCCTTCAACAAGTCCCACGCTGCGGGTTATGCCATCATTGCCTACCAAACAGCCTACTTAAAAGCCCACTATCCTGTGGAGTTTATGGCTGCCCTCATGACCTCAGTCATGGGCTACCAGGCCAAGTTGGCCCAGTATATACTGGACTGCAAACGAATGGGGATTGAGGTACTTCCTCCTTCTGTAAACCAGTCACGGGCTTCCTTTAGTGTGGAGGGAGACCGCATTCGCTATGGCCTTAAAGCCATTAAAAATGTAGGTACAGGTATCATTCGGTCCACCATAGAAGGGCGAAAGAGTGATCCCTATGGGTCTTTCCTGGATTTCTGTGAGGCCATAGACCCTAAAGAACTCAATAAAAAATCCGTGGAGAGCTTGATCAAGGCTGGTGCCTTTGATGGTATGGGCGAGTTTCGCTCCCAGCTCTTGGCGGTTTATGACACCATTATTGACGGTGTCCATACGGAAAGTCGCCGGAACGTCCAGGGCCAGGTGTCCCTCTTTTCTGGGATGGAGTCAGACCTCCCCAGCGTCTTTAATGCATACAGCCTGCCCAATATTGGAGAGTTTCCCCTCAACTACCGCCTGACCTTTGAAAAGGAAATGTTGGGCATTTACCTGAGTGGCCACCCCCTGTCCGAGTATTCGGACCTGGTGGAAAAGGTCAGTACTGTCAACCTGGGTGACCTGAGAGACGCCGTGGAAGACGGGTCCATCCACCGGCGGGACAATGAAGTGGTCATTATTGCAGGCATGGTGTCCAAGGTAACCGAAAAAATCACCCGAAAGAACCAGCGGATGGCCTTTGTGACCATGGAGGACCTCTATGACTCCATTGAGATCTTGGTGTTCCCCAAGGTCTTTGAGCGGCAAGAAGCCCTCTTAAAAGAAGACGGTTTTATCATCATGACCGGGAGGCTAAACGTAAAGGAAGACGAGGACCCCAAAATTTTGGCGGACCGGATATTCCCCCTCGATGAAGAGCACGTGGACCGACTCCTGCCTCAAGTGCGGGCCATGTCCATTGGGACCTCCATCCCCTTGAGCAAAAAAGCCACCCCAAAGAATCCGCAACAGAAGTTTAGTAAACAAAAGCCCAAGGCAGACTTTGTGGCTGATAGTGGTGACGCCAACCAGAAAAAGCTCTTTTTGAAGTTGGCCACCATGGACTCCACCCTGTTTGACCAAGTCAAACCCATTCTGGCCAACTATCCCGGACCTGTGCCAGTGGTACTATTTATTGCCGATACCCGCAAGAAGATGACCACTTCCAAGGCATTGTGGGTAGATATTAATCCGGGGTTATTGAATGTCCTAAAAAGCCTTCTGGGTGAAGATTCGGTTAAATATTGTTGAAAACTGGCAGGCAAGCGTTGTCATATTTCATAAAACGGTGTACGTGTATTGAAAAATGCACAAAAAAATCATACAATATGCAGTATGTGCGACGCAGTAAACATAGGTAAAATGATCCCGAGGAGTGACATCCTTTAGATAAAACAATCTTCAATATCCTGATTGAAAAAGAGGATTTGGGAGGATCTAAATGAAGAGAATTGGAGTACTAACAAGTGGTGGTGATGCACCAGGCATGAATGCTGCAATCCGCGCAGTAGTTCGTGTGGCCATTTACAATGGTCTAAAAGTTTCTGGTATTAACCGCGGTTATCAAGGTTTGCTGGAAGGTGATATTGTTGACATGGATATTTCATCCGTTGGCGATATCATTCACAGAGGGGGTACGAAGCTTCGTACAGCTCGATGTGAAGAGTTTAGAACCGAGGAAGGTCAGAAACGCGGTGTTGAAATGCTTCGTATGTTCAACATTGACGGTCTGGTTGTTATCGGTGGTGACGGTTCCTTTATGGGAGCAAAGAAGTTGTCCAATTTAGGATTCCCGACTGTGGGTATTCCTGCAACAATTGACAACGATCTAGGATACACAGACTATACCCTTGGCTTTGACACTGCCCTGAATACAGTGGTTGACGCCATCAGTAAAGTCCGTGACACATCCTCTTCCCATGATCGAGCATCGATCCTAGAAGTAATGGGACGCAACTGTGGTGATATTGCCCTCTATGCAGGTCTTGCAGGTGGTGCAGAGTCTATCATCATTCCAGAAGTGGGCCATGATGTCGATGAAGTATGCCGTAAGCTCATCCAGGGTCGTAACCGTGGTAAGCTACATAACATTATTCTCTTGGCAGAGGGAGTAGGCAAGCCATATGAGTGGGCAGAAGACATCAAAAAGAAAACGGGCGTTGAAGTCCGTGTCAGCGTTATTGGCTACCTGCAGCGTGGGGGTACACCAACGGCATTTGACAGGGTCCTTGCCAGCCGATTTGGCTCAAAGGCAGTTGAATTGCTAATGGAAGGCAAGGCAGGCCTAGCAGTGGGTATTCGGGGGAATGATATTGTTGCCCAGGATATTGACGAGGTTGTTGCAACCCATAAGACCGTAGACATGGGTCTTTATGAGTTGGCTGACAAGCTGTCCATCTAAGCGACTGACACATTGTACATTTAAAAGTAAGTGAAAAAAGTTGTTGAACTTTGAAAAGTGAATAAAGGAGAATCTTGATGAAGAAGACGAAGATTGTCTGCACGATTGGTCCCGCCAGTGAGCAGAAGGAAGTATTTGCTGAGCTGGTGAAGAAGGGTCTAAACGTAGCGCGATTGAATTTCTCTCACGGTGACCACCAAGAGCACCTGGCTCGAATTGACATGATCAAGGAAGTCCGTGAGGAATTGAACCGTCCTGTTGCCATTCTTCTGGATACAAAAGGTCCAGAAATCCGTACGGGTAAATTCTCTGTACCGGTTGTTGAGTTGGAAGAGGGCCAGGAATTTATCCTGACTACGGAAGACTACCTGGGTGACCAGAACAAGTGTCAGGTGTCCTACCAAGGTCTACCAAATGACGTGAAGCCTGGTGACCACGTGCTGATTGATGATGGTCTTATCGACCTTGAAGTTCTTTCTACAACTGCAACAGACGTTGTTACAAGAGTTCTGAATGCAGGTCCAGTAAAGAACAACAAGGGTGTAAACGTTCCTGGTGTTGCTATTAACCTACCAGCGATTACGCCTAAGGATGAGTCAGACATCAAATTCGGTCTTGAAAATGGTATCGATTTTATCGCTGCATCTTTCATCCGTAAGGAAGCAGACGTTATGGAAATCCGTAAGATTCTTGAAGCCAATGGCGGTCATGATGTTCACATCATTTCCAAGATTGAAAACCAAGAAGGTATGGACAACCTGGAAGAGATCCTAGAAGTTTCTGACGGTCTAATGGTAGCCCGTGGTGACCTGGGTGTTGAAATCCCAACAGAGCAGGTACCTCTAGCCCAGAAGAAGATGATCAGAATGTGTAACGAAGCTGGCAAGCCAGTAATCACGGCTACACAAATGCTTGACTCCATGATCCGTAACCCACGTCCAACACGTGCGGAAACAACTGACGTTGCCAACGCAATTTTCGATGGCACGGACGCGATCATGCTTTCCGGTGAAACAGCTGCAGGTAGATACCCAGTTGAGTCCGTAAAGACCATGGCGGTTATCGCTAAGGCTGCTGAAGACAACCTGGACTATCGTACCATCCTTAAGAACACAGCTGCCAACAAGAATGATGACACGGTAACTTATGCTGTTTCTCACGCAACTGCTAACACAGCTATGGACCTGAATGCTTCTGCTATTATTACAGCTACAGCTTCTGGTTTTACAGCTCGTAAGATTTCTCGTTTCCGTCCGAAGGCACCAGTGGTTGCTGCGACTACTTCTGAAAAAGTACGTCGTAAGATGAACCTGGTATGGGGCGTTGAAACGGTGAAGATCAGTGAAGCAGCCAATACAGACCAGATCTTTGATATGGCTGTTGACGCTTCCCGTGAGGCTGGCCTTGTGAACAAGGGCGACCTGGTTGTCATCACTGCTGGTGTTCCAGTTGGTGTTGCTGGCGCTACCAACCTGATGAAGGTTCACCTGGTAGGTGAAGTTTTAATCAAGGGTACGGGTGTTGGCAAAGACTTCATTACTGGTGAAATTTGTGTTGTTCGTTCTGCCGCAGATTGTGCTGACAAGTTCAAAGAAGGCATGATCATGGTAACAAACGCAACAGACAAAGACATGATGCCATTCATCGAAAAGGCAAAAGGCCTGATCGTTGAAGAAGGTGGCTACACTTCTCACGCTGCAATTGTTGCACTGAGCTTGAAGCTACCTACAATCGTTGGGGCAAACAATGCAACCAACCTACTAAGTGACGGTGCTACTGTAACACTGGACGCCAAGAAGGGGATTGTATACGAGGGCTCCTCTCGAATTCTATAAGACTATATGGCTTTGGCCATAAAAAATATGCACCTGCGGGACAATTTTCGACCGCGGGTGCATTTTTTATAGGGTGTCGTCCGCCCATTCGGTGGACAAATGAATATGTGGAGACATATTCAATGGAATAGGAGCGTGCGTACATGAAGAGTACTTTGCACCTCCTATTTACCCGAAAAAGGGGAATAAAACCGAAAAGTTGGAAAAAATTTGCCTTGTTTTCGAATTGTTAAGACCTAGTCCTAAAACCATGTTATAATCACATGGAGAAAGAGGTGATGTCATGCACTTTGATGCAGTGATCCAGCCCCGTTATGGGGAAACAGATCAAATGGGCGTTGTCTACCATGCCAATTACCTGAATTGGTTTGAGGTGGGCCGGTCCAACTTTTTAAGACAATTGGGCTATACCTATAGAGAACTGGAAGCAGAAGGGGTCTTACTCCCTGTGATCGAGGCCCACTTGAAGTACATCAAGCCAGCCCTATACGACGTGGAAGTCTTGGTCCGTACGGAAATAGAAGTTCTAAAGGGTGTTCGGATTGGTTTCCGCTACCGGGTCCTTCGAAAAGAGGACGAGGAATTACTGGTGGAAGGAACAACCCTCCATGCCTTCACCAATAAAGACCTTAAGCCTGTCAGGATCAAGTCCCTACCAGAAACCTTCAGGGAGACGGTTAAAAAGGCTTATGGTGAGCCTACATAAATGAAGTCATCCATAATGAAAGCCCAGACCAACCTGTTACAGGGGTCTGGGCTTTAGTTTTGCCTAAATCGTACGGTTTAGAGTTCCATATTCACATAGGGATAGGGTGTCAGTGGAGCACCCATTGGGAAGCCAAACAAGGCTCCTTCCTCAATTCCTTCCACGTAGAAGACCACTTGATCAATGCCTTCCAGGGCAGTTACGGAGTTTAGGATGGAATGGATCATCATCTTTTGAGCGTCCAGGTCTTGGTCATAAGCGGAAAGCAGGGCCTGGTTGAAGGTCAGGTAGGCGGTCTTGCCACTGACTTCAGCCTGGACCAGGTCTACACTACTTGGAATAGACCCAGGAAGGGTAGAACCCTCCTGTCCCCGGTGGCCTGTTTTAAGTTTGGCGACCACTTCTTCTACTGTAGTAGCTTCCAAGGTCATGGGTACCAGGTAGACCTTGCTGTCGTTAACAAGGAGTGGATACCAAATCGATGGTGACTGGTCATATGTATAGCGCTTGGACATGTCAAAGCCCAGTAAGTCGCTGTTGTTCTGTTTTTTGTCCACGTAGAAGGTGACTGTGTCTACGAAGTTAATGCTGGTTACCGTTTGAATGAGGGCCGTCGTCATGGTGCTCACGGACTCAGTGTCCTTAACAAAGGGCTGGTTGGAATACTTGTCCATGTAGAGTCGGGCAGCCCCATTGCTGTAGCGGGCCACTGGCACGTATGGCGCAGGCGCATCTTTTGAAAGGCCTGAGCTCTTGCTGGCACCGTCTCGGAGGGCATTGAGAACCGTGCGGATGGTATTGTCCGGAATGGGAACTTCCCGGTGGACCGGTAGCAAGTAGGTTCCCGTTGGATCTTCAAACCAAAGTTGGATCATTCGTTTGCCAGAAGCTGTCGTTTGACTGGGACTGGCAAAGGTGGTTGATGGCCAGTTGGAGAAAGCAAACCGGGCTTGTTCCTGGTCGTCAGTGAGGACCGCTATGGTGTAATGGCCATAGTCCAGACCCAGGGTGTCACCCGTCAGGAGGTTTTCTCCTTTAAGGGTGGTTTGGCCGGGGGTGGTTCCGTCTACGTCGTAGGCCAGACCCAATTCTCCCAAGGGGACTTTCTTGATCACTTGGTCACCCAAATAAATGGTCAGGGCAAAGGTTTGAGGTATGTCCTGGGCCTTTAGGGCGTCCTTGCCCATGGTACTGGTGATTTCATACTGCAATAAGGCTTCATTGTAAGCTTGGTCTGCAACCTGGAAAGTGGTTGTTGTGACATGTTCCACCGGTGCAGGTTCCTCAGGTACTTCTTCTACTGGTTCATCTGTACTAGGCTGGGCGATATTGAAATCAAAGTTTAAATCCCAATTAAAAAGTTCCGTGTTAATTGGGATGGCCATGGCCGTATAAGCGATCATTACGATTAGTAAAATATTTGCTAAAATTCTAGACAAATGATCCCCCCCTCTCCATTTTTCATTATAAAATAATTATTGCAACATTCCAATGGATATACTATATTTAGTGGGATGCAAATTCATGGCGCAGTCATTGAAAATAGAGTTTTCCGTCATATTGACGATTAGGAGGAGCAAATGAGCATACCGGTTCAAAAAAATCAAATCATTCGTATGGATATCGAGGGTCTTGGAGACTCTGGTGAAGGGATCGGTCGTGTCGATGGATTCACGGTTTTTGTCCAGGGGGGCATACCGGGAGACCACCTGTCTGTGGAAATCATCAAGGTGAAAAAGCAGTATGCCATGGGTGTCCTCAAACAAGTCATTCGCCCTTCGGACGCTAGACGCAAGCCCAGCTGTCCCTATGCCAAAAAGTGCGGTGGCTGCCAAATGCAGCATGTGAATTATGTGGACCAGCTGACCTTTAAAAAGAAGGCAGTGGAGTCTGCTGTGACTCGTATAGGCAAGTTAGAAGGGGTTCCAGTCCATGAGGTTCTGGGAATGGATGATCCCTATTGCTACCGCAACAAGGGTCAATACCCAGTAGCCCTGGGCCATAAAGACAAAGTAGATTTGGGTTTCTACCGGCAGCGGTCCCACGACGTGGTGGACGTGGAGGTCTGTGAACTCCAGCACCTGTCCGCCAATGCAGTTGCCCGGGTCATTCGCCACTGGGCCAAGGACAACAAGATTACTATTTATGATGAAAAGAAACACAAGGGCCTCCTTCGCCATGTTTTGGTGCGAACGGCCCACGGGTCTGGAGCCGTTATGGTGGTCCTGGTGACCAAGGGGACCCAGGTTCCCTCCACTAATGACCTGATCAAACGTCTACAAGAGGCTGTACCTGGTGTGGCCTCCCTAATACAGAATATCAACACCTCCAAGGGCAACCGGGTCCTTGGCTTTGAGAATGTTACTCTATGGGGAGCTGACAAGATTGAGGACAATATTGGGGATCTAACCTTTGAAATTTCACCCCTGTCCTTCTTCCAGGTCAACCCTGTTCAAACGGAAGTCCTTTACGGCAAGGCCCTGGAGTATGCAGCCTTGACCGGGGAGGAAACCGTAGTGGACCTCTACTGTGGCATTGGGACCATCTCCCTCTTCCTGGCCCAAAAGGCCAAGAAGGTGGTCGGGGTGGAGATCATTGAAGACGCAATTTTGGACGCCCGTAAAAATGCCCAGGCCAATGGGATTGAAAATGCAGAGTTCCATGTGGGGGCAGCGGAAGAAGTCATCCCTAAACTCTATGAAGAGGGCCTCCAAGCCGACGTGGTAGTAGTTGACCCACCGAGAAAGGGCTGCGACGAGATTGTCCTAAAAACCATTGGCAAGATGCGCCCTGAACGGGTGGTTTACGTGTCCTGCAAGGCGTCCACCATGGCACGTGACCTTCGCCTACTGGAGGACATGGGTTACAAGACCCAGGAAGTCCAGCCGGTGGACATGTTCCCTTGGACTTATCATGTGGAGACTATAGTAGCACTATACAAAAAAGACTAATAATATTTGCCCAGATACCTCTAAAAACAAAGCTTTTCATGTTTAAGACCGATGTCTTGAATTACCGCAATAAGGAACTGAAAGATGAAATTGTGGTAAGACTTGGTTTTTGGATGTGAAATGTAGGGATATAAGAAACTGAATGAGATAATTTCACGTTTTTAGAACGTTGATAAAATGAAGTTGCTGAACATATAACAAGCAGCTTACACCAATCCGATATGTATTTTGCACTATATATCCACAACGAAAAGGAGGAAACTGCAGAATAAGTATTGACAACATTCGTTGGTGAGACTGTAGCAGATTTTATGTAAACATATACCACAAAAGTAGAAAATATTGAAGTTGTTGAATGAGTTATCTAATGCATCTTAAGGATGCAATATAGATAGCTCATTTATTATTTAATCCCAGTTTCGTTGCCGCTGCGTCCGTTTTTTAGTAGTACTTTCCGTTGCTAAATATAACGATTTAATCTGAAATATATCTGTAGGAAATACAAGTTTACCTTTGGTTACTTTCCCATATTGACGGTTTAAATTTTCGATGATATTTGTTGTATACATAATTTTACAATACCATTACAATCCTTATACATATGGTGGCAATGACAATGGATCAATCCTTTTCCTTTGCCCGGTAGCAACTGGAAATGGTAATGCATCATGGGACATTCATGGGTACATCTTCTGAAAGTGGTTATGTTGGTAAAGGAATTTACACATTTAGATGGACTTGACTGACTAATAAAGGTTTATTCAAAAGGTTTTTATATTTTTTAGCTCTCATTGACAACATGTGTCGGTTTCTGTACAATTGAAACAGACAGAAGGTGTCGGTGGAGGAGGTTTTTATGAAAGAACAATATGGACATATAGATTTTGAAAATGAAAAAGTTATTAAAATAATTAACTATGCTTTTGAAGAATTTAGTAAATATAGCTTTGAGAAAGCATCAACAAATAGCATTGTTAAAAGAGCAGGAATATCACGTGGACTCTTGTATCATTATTTTAAGGATAAGCAAGATTTATATGATTTTTTGCTTTACTATTCTGTGAAAATAACTTTGGATGAGCTAGACGCAAAACAATATTGGAAAGAACAAGATATATTCAAAAGAATTAAACAGGTAGCGATTTCAAAAATGGAAATTGCTAAAAAATATCCATATTTAATTGATTTTTATAAGCAGATTAAAGATGTTGATAGATATAAAAAGGTTAAAGGTGAAGCAAAGGGACATTATCCAGATCTGGATAGAAAGTTTTATTCTTATAATGTTGATTTTAGTAATGTTAAAGATGGTGTTGACATTGAAAAAATGGTGAATGTTATTAAGTACACGTTAGAACAAGTAGGTCGAAAATACTGGGAAGCTGTAAAAGAGAATGGTGCAAATTTTCAACTTGATGATTTATTTAGAGAATACGATGAATATATTGAGTTTTTAAAGACAGCTTTTTATCATGAGGATTCTTGACTTCTTAGTTTTCAATTTCGAGAGAAGGTGGAAAAATGAATAATGAAAACTCAAGAAATTGGAACCTGTTTTTGCTGCTTTTTGGCAGAACAGTATCTGATGTTGGTTCGAGTATACAAATGCTAGTTATGCCACTCTATATTCTAGATATTGGAGGAACAGCAGGAACCATTGGCTTGTTTTCTTTTTTATCTTTAATACCCATTCTGATTGTTTTCCCTCTTGGGGGTGTATTAGGAGATAGATTTAATAGAAAAGGCATCATGGTTACAGCTGATTTTTTAAGTGGAACATCGTTATTAGCTCTTACCACTATTTCATATATGGGGAAAATAAATATACCAATATTACTTATAGTTCAGGTGATGGTTGGAATGTTTTATGGTTTTTTTGAGCCTGCATCTAAGGGAATGATACCTCAGTTAGTTGATTCTAAAGATTTAAATAAGGCAAATTCAAAAGTTGCAACATTAAGGGTTTTTTCTGGATTGGTGGCTCCTTTAATAGCAGTTGTATTGTACACTCAATATGGGATAACGTTATTGTTTTTGATAAATGCAATTTCTTTTGTTTTATCAGGTGTTAGTGAAATTTTCATTAAATTTACTCACTTTCCTCCTAAAAATATAGAAGAGAAAAAGTGGATAGTTAACGATTTGTATCAAGGGTTCAAGTTTATAAAAAGTTCTGTAACCATTAGAAAGTTAAGTTTCTTTTTCTTCATAATATTTACTTTTATACAACCTTTATTTGCAGTTGTATTGCCAGTGTTTTACCGAACACAGCTGTCATATAAGGATACTCAATATGGTTTAATACAAATGGCTTTGTTTTTAGGTGCTATGGTAGGAAGTATTTTAGTTGGAAAACTAATAGATGATAAAAATTTAAAAGGTTGGCTAATAAATGGGGTTTCCTCTATTGTTGTAGCATTTATGGTATACGGAATTTTACTTTCACCTTTTGCTTTAGATTTTTTAGGAAATGACAGTAACAGATACTTGGCGATTTTTATGATCACAATGTTTTTCTTAGCACTATCAATGATGTTTATTAGTATTCCAGTTCAAACAATGATACAAAGAAAAACACCTAATGAATATATGTCTAGAGTTTTTTCTATAGTTGGTTTAATAAGTAAAGCAGGAGTGCCAATAGGAGGCCTTGTTTACGGGCTTTTGATTGATAATATTCCTATTCATCTTGCTGTTACAATATCTGTTTTTATTGTAGCGCTTATTTCAATAAATTTCATAATTAAGTTTAGGAAGGTTAAGGAGGAATAGAATTATGTTACATTTCTTTAATACAAAAAAAGAACCAATATTAACTGAGGTTGGAGGGAAAGCTAAATCATTAATTGATACAACAAAAGCTGGATTTGAAGTTCCAGATGGGTTTGTATTAACTGTAGCCTTTTTCGAAGAATGGTTAGATGATTTGATGAATAGGAAAGAGTGGAAAGATTTTCTGGTTTCTCAGGATCAAAAAAACTGTGATGTAATAAAAACAATAGGTTCTGGTTTAGAATTTTCTGAATCGCAAAATCAAGCATTGGAGAAAGCTTTATATGAGCATACAGAAAACTCGTTTTTTGCTGTTCGCTCATCATCTCCAGAAGAAGATTTAGAAGATAAGAGTTTTGCGGGGCAATACGAAACAATACTTGGGGTAGCAAAAAACGATTTACAGAATGCAATTAAAAAAGCTTTTGTATCGGTATTTGATTTTAGGGTTATTGAGTATAAGAAAGTAAACAATATGCCAATAGATAATCCTAAGATTGCGGTAATAGTACAAAGGCAAATTAATTCTGATGTAAGTGGTATTGGTTTTTCCATAAATCCTAATAATAATGCTTATGATGAGGTAATGATAAATGCAAGTTTTGGGCTTGGAGAAACAATTGTGTCTGGTCAAGTTACACCAGATACTTATATTTATGATAAAGTTAAAAGTGTAATAGTAGATCAAAAGATAGCAGATAAAAAAGTTTCCTTATGGCTTAAAGAAGATGGAGGAGTTTTTGAGAAAAATAATGAAAATGCTAAAAATAAGGTTTTAACAGATGAAGAAATAAATAGAGTTGCAAACTTGATAATAGCTTGTGAAAAACATTATGGAAGACCAATGGATATAGAGTGGGCTATAGAAAATAGTAAACTCTATCTTCTTCAAGCTAGACCAATTACCACATATATAAACTTTCCTAAAGAGATGCTAACAGAACCCGGTGAACGGAAAAATTTATATTTAGATATAACTGTTTTGACCCAAGGATTCTCTGAACCTTTTTCTGTGATGGGACTGGATATTTGGACAAGAATGATAGAAAAATCAAGACGAGGTACAATGCCAGAAGGTAAGGATGGAATTATCTTTAATGTTCATGGAAAACAATATATGCATATGTCTAATTACACTAAGGGTTTGGGAGTAAGAGCTACTAATCAGGTGATTGGCACATATGAGGTACCTGTTAGAGAAATCTTTAGGACTATTGACTTTAAAAATGAGTATACACCTTTAAAAGCTAGTAAAAAGGTAAAAGCACTTAAAAAGAACTCTATTAAATTTTTATTTAAGCTCATTTCGGGCTTACCAAAGGGGGTGTTAAACCCCGAAAAAACTACTGAAGAATATAGAGAGTTTTCGGAACAATCCTTTAATTATTTAAAAACTAGTTATATAAAAGATATTCCCTTTGGAGAATTAGTTGAAGATGGAATAGATACTTTTGGAGAAATAGCATATAAAATATATGGGATGTTGCCAGGTTTCAGTGCATTGCCTAGATTGAAAAAAATGTTTAAAGGTAAGGGTGTAGATGATTTGGTTATGGCATTAGGAATGGATTTACCTACAAATCCTACTAGTAAAATGGGACATCAAATGTTTGAATTGGCTTCTTTTCATGAAATACAAAGTACAAATACAAAAGAAGAGTTTATTAAAAAGTTAAATAGTAAGACTTACTCAAAGGAATTTTTAGATTTGTACGAAGATTATATATATAGATATGGGGGAAGAGGGTTTAAGGAAATAGATATTGCAACTCCGAGAAACTATAATAACCCTGGTGATGTATTTATGCAGCTTAAAGCTATAAATATTGAAAATAACAATATGAATAATGTAAAAGAACGTAAAGAAAAGGCATATAATCAGTTGTTAGAACTAGCAAAACAAATGGGTAAGGAGAAGAAGTTTGTAAAACTTTCTAAGTCATATAATGACATGTTTGGTTATAGAGAAAACCCTAAGTATCTTTATGTGGTAATGGTTAGTGAACTTAGAAAGAAAGCTATAGAAGTGGGCGAAAAATTTGTGAAAAGTGGTCGTTTAGAGCACAGGGAGCAAATATTTAATTTAACAGTTGAAGAAGTAACACTAGGTGAAAAAGATGAGAATTTAAATTTGTTAAATTTGGTGAAAAAGAATATTGAACCAAGAAAGGCTATGGAAAGTATTAAAGAGTGGCCTAAAGTTGTAGATAGTAGAGGTAAGATTTTTAGATATATAAGAGAGGGTCAAGAAGGGGATTTAATTGGTGACCCAATTGCTCCAGGAGTTGTACAGGGTAAAGCGAAGGTGCTCAATTCACCCTACGAGAAGATGATAGAGCCGGGAGAGATACTTGTAACAAGGTCTACTGAACCTGCATGGACACCTGTATTTGTAAATGCATCAGCTGTAGTTTTAGAAATTGGAGGTCCTCTTCAACATGGTGCAATAATTTCTAGAGAATATGGAATACCTTGTGTGAGTGGATTAGAAGGAGCAACAAAACTAATAAAAGATGGAGATTTAATCGAAGTGGATGGTTCGAGTGGTATTGTAAGAATGATCCAAGAAAAATCAGAGTGATAATTTAAAAATTACTATGTTTAAATTTTAGACATAGTAATTTTTGTGATTATGTATAACTGACTTTGATACTTGCTTGTAAGAGACAAAAAGCTTGGAACCCTTTAGAATGAGGCGTTTCAAGCTTTATTTGTATATTATAACAATGTGTAATTATTGCTCGAGAATATGGTTTGCCATGTATTTGTGGTATTGTGAATGCGACAATAGCAATTAAAGATTGAGATGTTACTGAAGTTGATGGTAATAAAATACATCAACTTTGGAATCTAAGTATAATTTTCAGTATTTTAAAAAATTAACACAGATTATTTTAAAAGAGAATAAAAATAAAACATTTTCGGCACCCCCCTATCTATTTTCGGCTTATAGATAGGGGGATTTTTTTATATTTTTTTTCGTACACCCCCTATGATTTTTCGGCTTAATAGTGAGGGGAAAAATAATCTTGAAAAAATTTCGCCCACCCCTCGTGTTTTTTCGGCTAATAAGTGAGGGGGAAAAAATAAAATTCAAAATGAATAGACCATACCCCTCGAAAAATCGGCTTATAAGTAGAGGGGCAAAAAGGAGGTAAACAATGGAGCATGAAAATGAACTAAAACTAATCAACATGAACGATGTTGAGGTAACAGAAGTGAAATGGTTATGGAAGCCCTATATTCCTATTGGAAAAATCACCATTATTCAAGGTGATCCTGGGGAGGGCAAGACGACCATGATTTTGGCAATTGCATCAGCTTTGACGACTGGTGCTATATTGCCTTTAAGTGAGGAGGCCTTAGAATGTAGCAATGTTATTTATCAAACTGCAGAAGATGGCCTAAGTGACACCATTAAACCAAGATTATTGGCAGCAGGTGCTGATTGTAACAAAGTAATCGTTATTGATGAAAGTCAAAAGGAGTTGACCTTGTCAGATAAGAGGATTGAAGAAGCCATTGTTGAAACGAACGCTCAACTACTGATCATTGACCCCTTACAAGCTTATTTAGGTTCTGGTGTAGATATGCATAGGGCAAATGAAATCAGACCCATTTTTAATAATCTTTCCAGTGTTGCAGAGAGGACTGGCTGTGCCATTGTTATTATTGGACATATGAATAAAGCAGGTGGTACAAAAGGGCTTTACCGTGGGCTAGGTTCTATAGATATTACAGCTGCCGCTAGGAGTGTTCTATTAGTAGGGCGTGTAAGAGCAGACCCATCTATTCGAGTAATGGCTCAGATCAAATCAAGCTTAGCACCTGAAGGTAAAAAAATTGCCTTTAAGTTGGATGAAGAAAATGGCTTTAAGTGGATAGGAGAATATGACATTGATCTGGATGAGTTGCTTGGTGGTAGTTCAACGGAAAGTGTTCTAAAGCGAGCAGAAAAGCTAATTAAAGAAGTTCTTGATGATGGTGCTAAAGCCAGTGATTATGTTGTAGAAAGGGCAAAAGAGAAGCAGATATCTCAAAGAACACTGAAAACAGCTAAAAAGAATCTTGAAGTGAAATCTATTAAAACAAAGGAAGGATGGAAGTGGCAGTTATAAAATCAAGAGTGCAAGGGGGCAATGCTTATAACCTTTGCACGCTTGCACCCTTGAAAGGAAGGTGAAGAAATGCTAGGCAAATTATTTGGTGCAGAAGAAGTAAAAGCAAAATTACAAGAAGCTAGGGATGAAATCCAAGTACTTGAACATAAGCTTCAAATCAAGGAAAAGTCCATAAAACAACTTGAAGATGCTGTGAAGTTATTGGAAGAGAATATTACATCATTGCTTGATGAAAATGACCAATTAAAGGCACGTCCAAATCATTTTGGACGAACATCAAGAGCATCTGGTGAACATATAAGACTTCTTAAAATGTATCAGTGTAATCAATTATCCTATCAGGAAATTGCAGATAAAATGACGGAATATACCGGTGAGAAATGGTCCAAAAGCACGGTTCATTATTTGCTGACCAAGTCATAATCCTTTTATCTTCAATATCCCAAATAAATCTGAAAGCGTCTAGTTTGTTACTGGACGGAAGCTGAAGATTGAGGATTTATTTACCCTGTTTTAACAGGGGCAAGCTTCCACTTTGTACAGCCAAAGTGTTTAAAAGTGGGCATGCCCACACCCATTTGCAGGAGGAACATTATGAGACAGCGAAACAGGCAAATCAATATACGCGTAACAGAAAAAGATAGAACAAAAATTATTAAGTTAGCAGCTAAGAGTAGATGTAAATCATTAACGGATTATATCCTAGATAAAGCTTTAAACAAAGAAATAATCCAGTATGATTTGCATGAAATAAATGTAAGGCTATCAAGGCTTGGGGGTGAGATAAATCATTTGGTGATGTTATGTCATCAAGGAAAAATTAAATTGGTGAATCTGAGAAAATATACCAAAGAACTTGAAGAGCTACAGGAGGCTCTTAAGAATATAAAATAATATGAAAAGAAGATCAAGCAGGAGGGTCAGATGGAAAACTTAATGAAGTTTACAATACAGTTAGCCATGCTTTCCAGCCTGCTTGATGAAAAGATGATTTCAGAAAAAGAATTCATCAAAATCAAAGCTGAGTTGGAAAGAAAATACAAAATAAAACGAGGTTTATGTGGTTAAGTTATAACCACTGTGGTAAAATTAAAATAACGATTAGGAACATAGATGAACTATCCGGAATTACCGGATAGTTCACTTTGAAAACGTCAGACAGTGTCTGATGAATTATAAGCTACATATGGAGAAGGAGGGTTACATTGGAACACAATAATGATTTACTTATTTATCAGACAGAAGATGGTAAGACAAAAATTGATGTAAGACTTGAAAATGAAACCGTATGGATGACACAAAAAGCTATTGCGGAGCTTTATCAAAAAGGTGTTAACACCATTAATGAACATATAAAAAATATTTATTCAGAAGGCGAACTTGAAGAAAATCGAACTATTCGGGAAAACCGAATAGTTCAAACCGAGGGAAATAGAGAGGTTGAGAGAACAGTACGTTTTTATAACCTGGAATTAATCATTGCTGTTGGTTATCGTGTACGCTCTAGCCGAGGTACACAATTTAGACGATGGGCAACGGAGAGGTTAAATGAATACTTAGTCAAAGGCTTTACCATGGATGATGAGCGTCTTAAAGGTATGCGTAACATTGGTGATGATTACTTTGATGAGCTTTTAGAACGTATTCGTGATATTAGAGCTTCAGAAAAAAGATTTTATAAGAAAATCACTGATATCTATGCCTTATCTATAGATTATGATGGAAAATCAGAAGAAGCTAAAAAGTTCTTTGCAACGGTGCAAAACAAGCTTCATTTTGCTATTCATGGACATACAGCAGCAGAACTCATTGAACAAAGAGCTGATGCTTCAAAAGATAATATGGGACTTACCACTTGGAGGGGTGACAAAGTGCGTAAAGGGGATATTACCGTTGCCAAGAATTATTTGACGGAAAAAGAAATAAAATCCCTAAACCGTATTGTAACCATGTATTTAGACTATGCTGAAGATCAGGCAGAAAGACGTAACCCAATGCATATGAAGGATTGGGAAGAAAAACTCAATGCCTTTCTAAAATTTAACGAGCGTGACATTCTTACTGGTGCAGGTTCTATATCTCATGAAGTAGCCAAGGAACTTGCTGAAAAAGAATATGAGAAGTTCAATCAAAAGCGTCTAAATACACCTGAAAAAGATGATTTTGATGTGTATCTAGAAGAGCATGAATGGACACATAAGAAGTAACCCTGTTTTAGATTCCGCAAAGGAAGTGATTTCATGAAAGAAGTAGAAGTTATAAAACCTAAAAAGAATAAATTTGACCGTGCATCGGGCAAAGAGCTTTCAAAAATAAGAGTTGCCCCATATTGTAGAGTCAGCACTGATTCTGCTGAGCAAATGGCAAGTTACGATTCTCAAGTGGCTTATTATGAGCAGAAAATCAAAGAAAACCCTAATTGGGAACTAGCTAAGATATATTCTGATGCTGGGATTAGTGGCACCAATATTGATAAACGTCTTGGCTTTCAAGAGATGATTCGGGATGCTATGGCCGGTGAATTTGATTTAGTCATTACCAAGAGCATCTCAAGATTTGGTAGAAATACAAAAGACGTGCTGGAGTACACCAGGCTATTAAAAAAGCATAATGTTGCGGTATTATTTGAAAAAGAGAATATCAATACCTTCTCTATGCAAGGGGAAGTTGCCATGACTGTTTTAACGTCAATAGCCCAACAGGAAAGTGAAAGTATTTCAACCAATGTAAAGATGGGTCTTAAGATGAAAATGAAACGTGGAGAACTGGTTGGTTTTCAAGGTTGTTTAGGCTATGACTATGATAAAGAAAGCAAAGAACTTGTGATTAATGAAGAAGAAGCTCAGGTCGTTCGGTTTATATTTGATTCTTATAATCAAGGTAAGGGTGCTCGGCTCATTGGAAATGAATTAAAAGAAAAAGGCTATAAGACTAAAAGAGGCAGTACCAACTGGCCTGATAGTACTATCAGGGGTATATTAAAGAATGAAAAATACATGGGTGATTTACTTCTAGGTAAGACCTTTACCGTTGATCCAATCACCAAACAACGCCTTGACAATATGGGTGAAGAAGAGAAGTATTACATCAAGGATCACCATGAGCCTATTGTCAGTAAAGAAACCTTTGAAAAAGCCCAAGCTATTAGAAACAAGCGTAACTGCAACATGGAAAAAGGCCGGTTGAAACGCTATAGCAGACAGTATACTTTCAGCAGTAAAATTGAGTGTGGCTTTTGTGAAACCACTGTTGGTAGACGGGCATGGAACTCAGGCACTAAGAATAAAAAAGTGGTGTGGCACTGTATTAAATCCAGTAAACATGGTAAGAAGTTCTGTCCGGATAGCAAAGGAATTCATGAAGCTGTTATTGAAGAAGCTTTTGTAAAATTTTTTAATGAAATGTGCCAGCATAACAGAGAGATCATAGAAGCGTTTATATCAACCATTGAAAATACTTTAAGTGAAAGTACCAGCAAGAAGGAGTTATCAACGCTGAATAAAGAACTCAGCAAAGTGGAAGATAAAATCAAGAAGCTTATTGATCTTCATATTGATGGTGCCATTGACCGAGAAAATTATGAAAACAAGTTTATTGAACTAAATAAAGACAAAGAACGATTGATCAAAGAAACAAACGAACTGTCTTTGACAGCCAGTGAAGAAAAGGAAATGAAAATAAGGCTTAAAAGCTTTAGAAAATACTTTGATGCCAACAAGCCTCTTAAAAAATTTGATGCTGATGTATTTGAATCTATAGTTGAGAAGATTATACTAGGTGGTATTGATGACAAAGGTCAAAAAGAACCGCATCAACTGACATTTGTATTTAAAACGGGTCCCAAATCGACAATTACTATGGGAAAAGAACCATATTCCCACTTGTCACCCGACACATGTGGAGACGGTGGTAAAACTACAACGCCAGAACCCTTGATTTTACTGGAGTTCAATCACTTTTATTACTCCTTTAGTTTTAGCAAAAATAGTGAAAACTACCACCAAAAAGACCTGAAAAGTAGGATCAGAATCAAAATCGCAATATGACCTGGTACGTGGGAACACGTCTACCAGTACTAGATTTTGAGATGATTAAATGGGAAATAGGTAGCAAAAAATCCTGAATTCTTTCAATGAATTCAGGATTTTTTAATGTCTATTTTAATAACTTGAATAACTATAGCCACATCCACATGCTTCACAATTAGAGCAAATGTACCAATTGCATTTTGGACATTTTAGTTGTATACCGCCATCTATTGGTTGTTTGCAATTATAGCAATGAGAATGATACGATTTGTCTCTAATGAGTGTTCCGATAATAATAACTTCTTCAGAATTTACGATTTCAGGAGCTGATTTATAAGGCTTAATCTTGTAACACTCATATCCTGAATAACTGGATTCATGGCTAAGAAATGATGCAATGTAATATTTATTCTTGTGAAAGAAAACGGCATCTTCTATTTTGTTTGGTCGTTCTAATTTTACGTTTGGAAATAAACTCTTATGATTACTTGGATCGAATGACTGTTTAACCGTATTTACTTTATCAATATATGAAGCATTGAAATGTAATTGATCAGATCGGTAGATCCCTTTCAGTTTATTTAATAGATCTTTCTTAATTTGATTTTGCTCTTTAATTCCTACATAAGCAGTAGAAAGCATCTGCAGTTTGTTGATTAGATTGTCAATATTGCTATGTACTTCTCTTTCTTTTAGTTTTAAAGTAAAGAGATTTTCACTCTCGATTATGACTGCTGGATTCAATACATCCTTATTCTTCTTATAAAGATTACGAATTTGAGTAATTGTATCTGGAAGTTTTGCCTTGTAGATTGTTATTTTCTTTTTTATTTCAGAACTTCTTATGGCATCAAATTCCGTTCTTGAAAGGATGTCATTATTAATATTGTATGCAGTGGCTGCATCGTCATAGTTTTCCTTTTCAAAGGACATACTTAAAAATTGTACAACAATTCCTTTATAAGCATTCTGTGACTTATTAGTTGGTAAGCCTGTACTTTCTAGAGATTCAATAAATAAATGTGCGAGATCGGTAAGGTTAGGAATATAATTTTTGAAGTAGATAACCAAAACTTTATATGCATTATAAACCGTCATTTCGTTCTTTGGTGAGGCAAGTATTTTCATAATAGAATTTATAAATATTTCAGTTTTATCTGCGACTGTCAAGTTATCTATAAACTTAGAAATCGATGAATTAAATTCATTAAAGGCCATCTTAACAATAGAATCAACAATCAGATTCTTTTGTGTTTCTATTATTTTTGATTTTAGATATTCATAAGGAATTTTTGGATAACGTGATTGAAAATAGTTTTCAATATTCTCATATTCATGTTGGGTTGCAAAATCTTTTGCAATTGATACAGAGATAGATTCAAGTTGTTGTTTTCGTCTCGACTCTAAATAACTACTAAAACTATCACATTCCATGTAAGTGATGTAAAAATCAAAAAAATCTTTTGCTTTTACGAAGTCATTATTATCTAGAGAATCACTTAGAGTCATTTGAATATTGACAACTGCCTCATCAATTTTCTTCAAGTATAAATTGTGCATATCATCATTGCAGTATTTATTGAAAAGTTTCTCTGCCTGTATAAAATCTAAATCTTTAATATAAGAGTAGAAAGAGCATTTTGAAAAGAATCTAGTTTTTAAATTTATATATTGTGTTAGATACTTAAGACAGCCTGTATGCTTAATATAGTAATCATCAGCATCTTTATAAAGTCCTTTTTTAAGTAGAATTTCAAGCTGCGTCTGATGTTCACTCCTACGGTTCCAATTATTGTTAAACTCCTCAAGGATTAAATCTAATTTTTCCCATGTAATTTTAGTACATCTATCTTTCAATTCAGTATAGGTTATTAACTCTGACTGTTTGAGATTGACTTTAACTTTATCATCATTTCCCATTCTATAGATTCTAATTAGTTTTGAGGAATCAATGTGATTATTACTTAGTCTTTTTGAATCTAGATATTTACATAATTCAAACATGCATTTCCCTCCCTTCTTTCAAATACTGATATTAAATCTTATCCCCATTCTTATCAACAAAATACCCCTCAAACTCACAATCCAAAGCTTCAGCAATCGCTTCCAATTCATTCACGGAGAAATTATCTCTTTTGAATTTATTTGCCATGTTCTGATTTGTGGTACCAAGTCTTTTGCTAAGTTCTATTATCGTTACATTCTTTCTTTTAAGTAAAATACGGATCTTTTCACCCATCGTTAATTTCATTAATTATCACCTACCTAAGTTAAATAATACACCTATTAGTGAATATCTGCAATCTAATTACCTGATTATCTAATGGGACTGAATCTAAAATAGATGAAGCCTTGCACGAGTTAATTATAAAATGTATTATCACATTATAAAGTGAATATCAGAAAGGAGCAAAAAATCATGAGTAAAATTATAGCCGTTGCTTCACAAAAAGGTGGAGTAGCCAAAAGTACAACGTGTAGGAATTTAGCAACGATTTTAGCAAAGAAGGGTTACAAGGTACTTGCAATCGATACGGATAACCAAGCTTCAATGACGGACTGCTTTGGCATTGTAAAACCTGAAACACTGGATACGACACTATATCATTTGATGATGGCTGTTATGAATGAAGATGATCTGCTACCAAAGGAAAGTTACATTATTGAATGTGATGGTGTGGATGTTATCCCAAGTAGTATTGAAATGTCAGCAATTGAAATGAACTTGGTCAGTACTATGAGCAGGGAATATGTGTTAAAAACAATCACAGAACAGCTTAGACTTGATTATGACTACATTATTGTAGATTCAGCCCCATCCTTAGGCTTAATGACATTAAATGTATTGGCTGCTTGTGACAGTGTATTGATTCCTGCGACACCGGAGTACCTATCTGTAAAAGGTTTGGAGTTATTGCTTCAAACAATTATGAAGATAAAGCGCAGAATTAATCCAAGGATTACTTTTGAAGGTATTTTGTTAACCATGTTTGATGAAAGAACCAATCTATCTAAGAACATGATTGAAATGGTGGATGAAGCTTACGGTGAACATATCAAAGTATTTGATATTAGAA
>CAYFHQ010000017.1:0-45707 GCA_964342805.1 uncultured Peptostreptococcaceae bacterium
GAGATTCGAACTCGCGACCCTCGCCTTGGCAAGGCGATGCTCTACCACTGAGCCACTTCCGCATATGAAATTCTTTTGGTAAGAATCTAGCATTTGCAAGGTGTTCAGTGCTACTTTACTTACCGGACAAGATTTATTATACGCATACTTATCCGGTAAGTCAACAGGTTTTTTCATTATTTTTTCAAAGAAAGTTCATCGATCAATTCTTCAAGGTCCTTCTCGTCAAACTGATAGTAGGTGTTGCAGAAATGACAGTGGAGTTCTGCCTGGCCGTCTTCTTTCAACATGGCCTTGAGTTCGTTTACACCAACAGAAGCCAAAGCATTGCGAATTCTGTCCCTGGAGCAGTCACACTGGTAGGCAACGGTCTTTTCTTCTGTCATGAGGACCTCAAACTGGTTGAGGGCCATTTCAGCAATCTCAGGACCTGTCATACCTTCGTTGAGCAGCTGAGCCACCGGAAGAAGGACCCGGATGGATGTTTCGATCTTGTCCAGGACTTCGTTGGACGCACCGGGTAGGGGCTGAATAATCACGCCACCCGCTGCAGACACCTGACCCTTTTCAGCGTCAAAGGCCACAGACAGGGAAACCACTGATGGTTGCTGCTCGGACTTCATATAGTAGTGGGCCAAGTCTTCAGCAATGGCTCCGGTCACCAGGTCCGACTGACCCACAAAGGGGTCCTTCATACCAAAGTCACGGATGACTACCACCTGGCCAGCCCCCATGGCTTGACCCACGTCCATTTGTCTAGCTGAGCCCACAGGCAGGACAGCGTCTGGATTGCCCACATAGGCTTTTACGTTGCCCTCTCGGTTGGCCACGGCCATGGTTCCGTTCAGAATTCCGTCTCCCTTAAACTGAAGGGACAGGCGGTCATTCTTGTTTTTCATCATTTGTCCCATAATGGAAGCCGCAGTCAAAGTTCGACCCAGGGCTTCTGTCGCCAAAGGTGTCGCCTGGTGGCGCTTGCGTGCTTCTTCTACCATATCTGTAGTTACAGCCACATAGATTCTCGTAGAGTAATCCGCTGTAACACCTGAGTAAATCTTACCTTTCATGATGTCACCTCTTATGCTTTTTTCCTTGCTACAAAGTAAATCCGCTCGGACGTGTCTGTGACCTGGTCAAGGGTCTCAGCGTCCAAAATATCCAAACAATCAAACCATGGTGTCATGGCGTCCACCACTTCATGTGGTAGATGCGCCCGCTGGACATGGCTTTCCTGATGCCGTTCAAATAATCCCGATTCCTCGTCCTGAATAAATACCGTCAGGTCAAATTCCAGGGTCCGGGTTTCTGGTGTGTAAAAGTTCTCCCAAACGAAGGCCATGTCTTCCAGGGACTCTGCGATGGTCCTGCCACCGATCACCTCTTCCAGCTTGTACTGGGAACTAATGTCGAAGATGAGCAGCCCACCAGGGTTGAGTCGGGCAGCAACGGACTCAAAAGACTGGCGCAAGTCCGCATCGGTTAAAAGGTAGTTGTAGCCGTCACAAACACTCACGGCTGCGTCAAAGGTGTCGCGGATGCTAATGTCCCGCATGTCCATTTGCAAAAATCGGGCCCGACTGGACCATTCCATGGTCTTTTCCTGGGCCTCAATCAACATGTCTTCCGACAAGTCTAACCCAGTTATATCATACCCAGACTCGGCCAGTCGTAAAGACAAATTCCCCGTTCCACAGGCCAGCTCCAGGAGCCTTTTGGGTCTTTCACCATAACGGTGAAAAAGGGCCTGAATATTCTCAGACCACTTCTCATAATCAACGTCCGCCATGAGGTCGTCGTAGACCATGGCAAAACCGCTGTAAGCTTCCATATGTCCTCCCCTATCCCTTTACATAGGATAAGTGTCGTACCACATAATATCCATAGAGGCCAATGACCCCCAGCCAAGGCAGGTAGTGCATAAACTTTTGGGGCTTTGGCTTGTCATTGTTCCATAGTAGGCCCTTGCGGCTTGCGCCCAAGGCCTTGAGTTTACTAAAGGTTACATGGCGTTTCTTGTCCTCAGGCAGGTTGTCAGGGTCCTGATCAACCAACTGGGACTGAATGGCCAATACTGAATCATTATAGTTGTCCAGTACCAAATAATCAACACCCTTTACCGTAAAGGTAGAACCAGGTTCGTAGGGGTTTAGGTCGTCCTTGATCTTTTTCAGGATCATATAGACCGGAATGAGGCAGATGGCTGCCAGGACGGCAGAGACCAGGGTGTTGGTCAACATGAGGCCTGGATTGGACAGCATTTGTTCCGACTGGGCCATTTGAGCTTCCATCTGTTCCTGGGGTAGGGCCTGGAGGACCCTAGTTGCCCCGTAAGACAATAGGACGGCAATGCCGTTGTTGGTCATATGGGCGATAACAGCGGACCAAATGGACCCTGTGATTTCCACCAGGTAGGCAAATACAATGCCCAGGATCATGGTGCCCAGGAGGCGTTGCATGTCAAAGTGGAAGACCCCGAACAAGATGCCCGAAAGTAAGATCCCCCATTTTTTATTGATCCCATGGCTGTAGGCATTGAGGACCATGCCCCGGAAGAAAAACTCCTCACAGAGGCCGGCACTAATGGAAATGATAAAGAAGAGGAAGATAAACTCTCCTGTATTTTGAGCCGTTGGAATTTCTGGTAATACCACCTTGTCAGAAAAGCTCAGGAGCCAGATCACAAAGTAGTTGACCGCCATGATGGTCGGCAGTAACAAAAGACCCATGACCATGATCAGGAGACCATGGAGGGGCTTTAGGGGTTTGAGGCTTAAGGCTTCCTTCATGTTGACCCGGCCAATGAAGCCCATGAGGATTACAGGGGCCAAAAGGAGGCCGTATTCCGTGAAGACCATGCCCGTATAGAAGTTGGCCCGCTGGGCCATGGCGGCCACGGTCATGAGGCCAATGGCGATTAGAAAGTAGAGCAAATTGGCTTCCCAAATATGATAAAAGGGTCGTTTGTCCAGTCGTTCTACAGTTTTATCCATTGGCAAGTCCTCCCCTGTGCCGGAGCACGTTCACATAGGCCTGAACCCCGTTGAGCAGGGTTTCTTCATCGAAGTTGAACTTTACATTGTGGAGGGGCACTGTGTGACCCTTTTCTTCATTATAGGTGCCCACGTAGAAGAAGACACCGGGTACTTCCTTTTGAAAGAGGGCAAAGTCTTCGGCAATCATTTGTGGGTCAATGGACTCCACCACGTCCCCACTGACTTGATTGGCGGTGTGGAAGGCTTCCGTTAGGTCTGGATCATTGTAAACCGGGGCATACATGCCTCTAAAGTCTCGGTCTATGGTGCAGTTATAGGCCCTTTCAAAACCTATGCAAATGTCTGTCATCCGGTCATAGAGCATGGTAAAAGTTTCTTCTTCAAAGGCCCGGATGGTCCCTTCCAGGCGAACGGACTCTGCAATGATGTTACGGCGTTCTCCGCCGGAAATGGTCCCCACGGTGATGACTGCCGGAATCAGGGGCTTGAGGTTTCTGCTGACAATGGACTGGAAGGCCACCACCAACTGTGAAGCAATGACAATAGGATCAATACAATTGTGGGGCTGGGCACCGTGTCCGGACTTGCCTGTCACCACAATGTCAAACTCCCCTGGCTTGGCCATCATGGGGCCAGGCTTGACAGCCAGCTTGCCTTCTGCCACCTCTGGATATAAGTGAAGACCGTAAATCTCTTTGACGTCATTCTTGGATAGGACACCCGCTTCAATCATAGGCTCAGCACCCCCGGGTCCCTCTTCAGCCGGTTGGAAGATCAGGACCACGTCCCGCTCCAGCTGGTCTTCCCTTTCCTTGACCCATTTGGCGAAGGTCAAGAGGGTGGCCATATGGCCATCGTGGCCGCACCCGTGCATACAACCCTCGTGGGTAGAGGAAAAGTCCAGGCCTGTTTCTTCTGTCAGGGTAAGCGCATCCATGTCCGATCGGTAGGCAATGGCATTTCCCCTGGTCTTGCCGGGAATAACCGCTACAAGACCTGTTTGGGCAATGCCTTTTTCATAAGCGATCCCCAGGTGGTCCAGTTCCCTTGCCACGTAGTCCGCTGTTTTATGGAGGTCAAAACCGGGCTCAGGAATCAGGTGCAAGTCCCGGCGTAGGTTTCGAATGTGTTCCTTATATATGTAAATATCTTGATCAATTTTCATGGTGTCTCCTTCTACTGTGGATTCCTTATCTTTACAAGTAACACCCTGATTATACCCCTTCCACAACCCCCACACAAGACTGGGGTCAAATCGTAACCATGCCTCTTATTGACTGGGCATGGGGGTCATGTTAAGATAGTCGAAACAACGACGTCAGAAAGGCTTTAGAAGCCCTTTTGAAACCATCCAGCTGGTAACTGGATGCACTGTCGCGATATGATGTCATGCATATGGGGATTTTTTTTGCGAGAGACCGTAAACTACACACTTTGGAGGTTTCGTATGAAAAAAGTAAATGTTGCCATTGTAGGCGCAACAGGTATGGTCGGCAGAACTTTTTTAAAGGTTCTGGAAGAGCGGAATTTTCCGCTAGATAATTTGTATTGCTTCTCCTCTGCCCGTTCAGCTGGTGAAACCGTGACGTGTCAGGGCCGAGAAATCACAGTGGAGGAACTCACAGACCAGTCCTTCGACAGAGACATTGACATTGCCTTGTTCTCTGCCGGTGGCGCCATTAGTGAAAAGTTCGCACCCATTGCAGCGTCCAAGGGCGTTGTGGTAGTGGACAACTCCTCAACCTTCCGCATGGACGAAAATGTACCCCTGGTGGTACCGGAAGTCAATGCAGAAGACATCTTTACCCACAAGGGCATTATTGCCAATCCAAACTGCTCCACCATCCAAGCCATGGTGGTCATGAAGCCCATCCTTGAAAAGTATGGCATTAAGCGAACAGTATACTCCACTTATCAGGCGGTGTCTGGTTCAGGAGTCAAGGGCGTAAGCGACCTGGAAGAGGGCCTCAAGGGGACCCATCCAAAGCAGGCCTACCCCCACGCCATTGCTGGCAACTGCCTGCCTCATATTGATGTCTTTCTGGACAATGGCTACACCAAAGAAGAAATGAAGATGATCAACGAAACACGTAAGATCCTCAATGCACCGGACATGAAAGTGACCGCTACCTGTGTACGTGTTCCGATTTTTGATTCCCATAGTGAGTCCCTCAACCTAGAACTGGAACGCCCCTATGAACTGGCAGACATCCGTGCCCTCATGGAAGCAGCTGAAGGGATTGTAGTGCAAGACGACCCAGCCAACAATATCTACCCTCTGGCTGCTGACGCCGCTGGCAAGGACGAAGTCTTTGTGGGCCGTATGCGCCGGGACGATTCTGTGGACAATGGCCTTAACCTATGGGTGGTTTCTGACAACATCCGCAAGGGTGCTGCCACCAATGCAGTTCAAATCGCTGAGAAGCTTGTTGAAAAGCTGTAAATCATTCTTAGTGACTCTATGCTACACTGGTATTAGGTGATCAAAATTGGAAAGGTGAGCGAAATGAGTCTATTTAAAGGAAGTGGCGTTGCAGTCGTTACACCATTTTATGACGACGGCACGGTTAACTATGAAAAACTGGGCGAACTGCTGGAATGGCACGTAAGCAACCAGACAGACGCTATCATTATTGTGGGCACTACTGGTGAAGCACCAACCCTGGAAAACGACGAACACAGGGAAGTCATTCGCTATGCCTGTGACCGCATTGGCGGCCGAATTCCTGTCATTGCAGGTACAGGGTCCAACAATACCCATCACGCCATTGAAAACAGCCAGTATGCTGAGTCTGTTGGCGCCGATGGCCTCTTGCTGGTGACACCCTACTATAATAAGTCAACCCAGCACGGCCTGATCGAGCACTTCACAGCCATCGCAGACAATGTGAATATCGGCTGTGTCCTATACAACGTTCCCGGTCGAACAGGTGTCAACCTGGAGCCGGCAACCATTGCAAAATTGGCAGAACACAAGAACATTGTGGGTTGCAAGGAAGCCAGCGGTGACATTTCTCAAGTCGTGGAAATCTCCCGGGTGACTCCCGACGATTTCTACCTCTGGTCTGGCAATGACGACATGATCGTTCCCCTGCTTTCCGTTGGTGGACACGGTGTCATCTCTGTTGTGGCCAATGTTATGCCTAAGGAAACCCATGACCTGGTTATGAACTACCTGGAAGGCGACGTGAAAGCTTCTGCCAAGCTCCAACTGGAAATGAAGCCCCTCATTGACGCCCTCTTCTGTGAAACCAACCCGGTTCCAGTCAAGGTAGCCATGAACATGATGGGCTGGCATGTGGGTCCTTTACGTCTGCCATTGACAGACATGCTGGACGCCAACAAGGACCGCCTCAAGCGGGAACTTGAAGCCATGAACCTCTTGTAGGAGCCTGACATGATCAAGATTATTTTGACAGGCCACTGTGGGGCCATGGGCAAGAACCTCATGGAACTCATAGCAGATGCGCCCGACCTACATATTTCTGCTGGGATCGACCGCAACACCCTGGACAATGTGTCCTTTCCCCAATATGCTTCCTTTGATGAAGAGGGCATTAGCGGAGACGTGATTGTGGACTTTTCCCACTACAGCCTGGTGCCTGCCCTCTTGGATTTTTCCGAGCGCACAGGTATTCCTGCTGTGATTTGTACAACGGGATTAACAGAGGAGACCCTGGACCAGATCCAGGCGGTTTCTGCAAAGACCCCCCTCTTCAAGTCAGGCAACATGTCCCTGGGCATTAACCTCATGTTGGACCTGGTGAAGAAGGCGGCTTCGATTTTAGAAGACCAGTTTGATGTGGAAATCCTCGAAAAACACCATAATAAAAAAGTGGACTCCCCTTCTGGGACGGCCAAGATGATTGCTCAAGCTGTGGCTTCCGCCTATACAGAAGACCGATCATTCGTCTATGGTCGTGAAGGCAACCAGTCAAAACGACAGCCTAAAGAAGTGGGTATCCATGCAATCCGTGGGGGAACCATTGTCGGTGAGCATACAGCTATTTTTGCTGGCACTGACGAGATCATTGAGATCACCCACAAGGCAGCATCCAAGAAAGTATTTGCAAAAGGTGCTTTAGCTGCAGCAAGATTTTTAGTGGACCAGAAACCGGGTCTATACAATATGAACAATATACTTTAGGAGGCACCTCTTATGTCCAATCAGTTGGATTTGACTAATCCGTATGAGATTGCAAAATTTATTAAGAACACCACAAAGTCTACGCCTGTAAAGGCTTATGTAAAAGGCGACCTGTCCGGTGTCCAGTCTGAGGCTGTTCACGTTTACGGCGAAGGGAACTTCTACGTTCTTATCGGTGAAAGCACAGAAGTCGCTAGCCTACTGGAAGCCAACAAGGACAAGATTGTCCACTTCGACCTGGAAAATGACCGTCGAAACTCAGCCATTCCTATGCTGGACCTCAAGCACATCGAAGCTCGTATTGAGCCAGGCGCGGTCATCCGTGACCGTGTGGCCATTGGCAAAAACGCGGTTATCATGATGGGTGCTGTGATCAACATCGGTTCTGAGGTTGGTGAAGGTACCATGATCGACATGAACGCTGTTCTAGGCGCACGAGCTACCATCGGCAAGAATGCCCACGTGGGTGCAGGTGCGGTTATTGCAGGCGTTCTAGAGCCACCATCAGCAACACCAGTTATCGTTGAAGACGGCGTTTTGATCGGTGCCAATGCTGTGGTACTTGAAGGTGTTCGCATTGGCAAGGACGCAGTTGTTGCAGCTGGCGCTGTGGTTACTGAAGACGTTCCTGCAGGTGCTGTTGTGGCAGGTTCTCCTGCCAAGGTGATTAAGATGAAGGACGAAAAGACTGCTGCTAAGACAGAGATCTTGGACGACCTTCGTGGCTAATTCCTGAAAAAACAATGATCTAAAAATCGCAGCCTCTTCCCTCTGGCCTTGGTCAATGAGAGAAGAGGCTGTTTTTTTGTGACAATGGTCCCTGCCTAGACCCTTAGAATAGGCGGGAAGTCCATGGTGGGCTACTACTTGTTTTGATACACTTTGATCAGTAAGATCAACTTCGTTTGGCGGTGGGACAGTGGGAAAATCCTTTACCCTTGTCTGTACACTTATGCTATTTTTCCTGCTCCCCTACCGACATTCGTTTCACCCAAGCATATAAAATGGTGGTTTCTGTGCAACTCGTGCACTGAAACCACCTTGTTTTATTGATGGGTCTCAATTAAACCGGTAACTCAATGCGAAACCGTACCCCATTTCCAGCTTCACTGGTACAAACAACCCCGCCCCCCAGTTTCTGCGTCACAATAGTGTATAGGGTGTACAAGCCCAAGCCACTATACTGGCCCATCTTCGTGGTAAAGAAGGGGTCAAAAACCCGGTCAACAATATCTTGAGACATCCCCTGGCCATTGTCGGCATAGTCTAGAACAATCACTTGGTCAGTCTGGATCACATCCACAGAGATATGACCTGCCTCTTGGTCAGCAAAGCCATGGTGAACAGAGTTTTGAATCAAGAGGGTTATGATCTGGTAGATTAAGCCAGGCACACTATTGAGAATCAAGCTGGGATCACAATGATAGTGAAAACGGATCTGGTCTTGGCGGTACTCTTCCACAAAACTTTTAATAATCACGTCCAAGAGTCTGCAGACCTGTATAGGCTGCTTGACCTGGTCAGTTTGAATGGTTGAGATCATTTTCAAATTTTCGATGATTTCAATGCTCTTGTTTAAGTTGCTCGTATTACTCTCTAAGGCCCCCTCCAGGGACCGTACAAAATCTAAGGCCTTTTCTATGGTAGGTGTCTTTTTCTCAGCTCCTTGAAGGAAGTCCTTGATCTTGGTCTCCACAAAGGTGTTGAGGGTTAAACTGCTACCTAGGGGGGTGTTGATCTCGTGGCAGATTCCATTGACTAAGGACCCAATTGCGATCATTTTATGGCGTTCAATTAGTTGGTCTTGGGTGGACTTCAAGCGACTCACCGTTTCTTGTAAGAGGCTGTTGGCATCCTGAAGGTGGAGGGTCCTTTCTGCGATTATGGTCTCCAACTCCCGGTTGTGCTGCTCTAGGGCCTGCTCCATCTCCTTTTCGGTGGTAATGTCAATGATGACCCCGTCTAAAAATCGGACTTCCTCTTCCCCATATTCAAACAAACCCTGGCCCTTTTCATGGACCCATTTCACTTGACCATTCTTATGGATAATCCGGTAGCTGATCAAATAGGACTGTCGCTTTTCTAGGGCGGCGAAGACGGTCTCCTCTACCTTCTTCTGGTCCTGAGGATGAATAATGCTGGCAAAAGTGTGGTCCCTGTTGCCAATAAAGGACTCTGCCTCATAACCCGTCAGCACTTGGATATAGTCACTTACATAGTGCATTTTCCAGTCTGCCCTTGCCTCACAGCGATACACTACCCCTTGGACATTGGAAACCAATGTCCTGTAGTGGTTTTCACTTTCTATGATCTTCTTTTTAGACAGGGCAAACTCAGTAATATCTGTAGAGATACCACAGACACCAATGAAGTCTCCCCCCTCGGAAAACAGGGGATACTTGTTGGTGAGATAGAGTTTTTCCACCCCTTGAAAACGGGCAACTTCGTCAATTTCCAGGGGTTGTTTATGGTCCATGACCCACTGGTCATTTTCAACAAAACTGGAGGCGATGTCAGCTGGAAAAATGTCGTAATCCGTTTTGCCAACCGCTTCTTGTTTGGTGATGTTGAACAAGGCCTCAAACTTGGAGTTGATGAAGACATACTGGCCCTGGGCATTCTTGATATAGATGACAGAGTTGGTATTGTCTATAACAGACTCCAACACCTCTTGGTCAGCCTTGAATCCTAGATTGTCCCTAAGCATGGGTCCCCTCCTTCACCTTGTCACTAGTTAAAAAATACCCCTGATTGGTGTGGGTAAACGTGGGCATAAAAAAGAGACCTGGGTTTCCAGGTCTCGAGGTAAGAATGCCTATAGGGTCATATACATTTCCCACTGGGACAACTTGTCTTTTGCAAATCCTATTCGGGTTAAAAACCCTTTGAAGAGGGCATTGCCTGAAACTGCCGTTCGAATGGAATCCCCCTCCTCTTTCTTGACCAGAGCCCCGATCATGGAAGCCCCTAGGCCGTGTAGACGGTGGTTTTTGTCCACATGGAGCATAAAAACAATGCCTTTAAAACTGCCCATGGCCCCTACAATTGCTCCCTGGTGCTCAATAACATGGTAGGTGCAAGCAAAGGGTTTGTAGTAGGCCACGTCCCACTGCCAGGGGAAGTGAATATCAGTTAGGCTGGATCGATAGGCTTCGACCTCTTCCAAATTGGCCTCCCTAAGTTGGTAGGCTTGGTCGTCCAGGGAACCAAGGGACCGGTCCCTTAAGGCACTTTTCTCCGCGCTATAATACTCCAAGTGGTGGACTTGGTCATATCCCGTAAACTCATAAAAGCTCACGGCCCGGTCATTTCCTTTAATAACTTCCAGGAACATTTGCTTGCAGCCCCGGTCTTTGCCACACTGAATGTGTAGCTCCATGAGTTTTTTTGCAACACCCGTTCCCCTATACTCCGGTAGGACACACATGGTACCACACCGCATGGTTGGTATACCTTGTAGGTCACGGATACCACCCAGTATAAGACCTACAGGCTTTTCATCATCGAAGGCAATAAAGGAATACTCCTTCTTATTTCCCTCGGGTCCAAAGAATCGCTTGATCATCATTTCTTGGTCCATTTTCATTTGGATCATATAGTCAGAAAAGCCACCTGAAAATGCCTCATATATTAAATCGTCCGTGATTTCAGTACAGTTTTCGTAACGCACAATATTCCCCCTTTGTACTTGCATTCGCCTAAGTTTTCAATTCCTTTACGAACCGCTCATATCCTGCTTTTAGACCCCTGTTTTTTGTTTCGATTCCTCAACATTTCACCCAAAGCCCAGGGCCGGGACAAAAACGTTCCCGATTTTCGTTAAGAAAAATACATATCCGTGTTCAAAAGTCGGGATTTGTGGTATACTGTATACAATCAGAACGGTTCTCAATTAGGCTATCGATACACGTACATTTATGACTTTTGTATCATTTTTGTTCGTAAATCGTTTTCCCAAGTTGTCCCGTTCACAGGGTTGTGTTACCCTGTTTGAAAAGTAAAGTTTCTACAGTTCTCGTTACATATTTAACGAGCTATAGCAAGGGAACTCTCATTCCCTATTCTGGAGGACAAGGCTTATGGAAGCATGGAAAAATTTCAAGCCAGGTGCATGGCAAACTGACGTAAATGTTCGGGATTTCATACAATCCAACTACACACCTTATGAAGGCAATGGCGACTTCCTAGCAGGTGCAACGGAAAGAACAACAGATGTTTGGAAAGAAGTTTCTGCCCTTATGGCGGAAGAAATCAAGCAGGGCATCCTAGGTGCTGACACAAAGGTAATCTCCTCTGTTGTCTCCCACGGTGCTGGTTACATCAACAAAGACAAAGAACTCATCGTAGGCCTACAAACAGACAAACCCCTAAAAAGAGCCCTTATGCCTTTTGGTGGTATCCGGGTGGCACAAGGTGCCCTGGAGTCCTACGGCTACGAACTTGATCCTGCAACAGCAGAGATCTTCGATAAAGGTTACAGAAAAACACACAACGATGGTGTATTCGACGCTTATACGGCAGAAATGCGCCGTGCCCGGTCCTCCGGTGTTATCACAGGCCTTCCTGATGCCTATGGCCGTGGCCGGATCATCGGTGACTACCGTCGTGTTGCCCTATACGGTATTGACAAGCTGATCGAAGACAAGAAAAAGGAAAAACAACTCCTTGTTCTTGACGTCATGGACGAAAAGTTGATCCGTATTCGAGAAGAACTAACAGAGCAAATCCGCTCCCTTGCTGAGCTAAAGGAAATGGCTGCGTCTTATGGTTTTGACGTGTCTGCTCCTGCTAAAGACGCTAAGGAAGCTATCCAGTGGACTTACTTCGGTTATCTGGCTGCAGTGAAAGAGCAAAATGGCGCAGCCATGTCCCTAGGCCGTGTATCCACTTTCCTTGATATCTACATTGAGCGTGATATCGCTGCAGGTAGCCTGACAGAAGAAGAAGCCCAGGAACTCATGGACGACTTCGTGATCAAGCTACGTATGGTCCGTTTCCTACGTACACCATCCTACAACGAACTATTCTCCGGTGACCCTACTTGGGTAACGGAAGTAATCGGTGGTATGGGGGTTGACGGTCGTACACTGGTTACACGTTCCAGCTTCCGTATTCTAAATACCCTTTACACTTTGGGTGCGGCTCCAGAGCCAAACCTGACAGTACTATGGTCTACTCGTCTGCCAGAAGGCTTCAAGAAGTTTGCTTCTAAGGTTTCTGTAGACACAAGCTCCATCCAGTACGAAAATGATGATCTCATGCGGGTGGACTATGGTGATGACTACGGTATTGCCTGCTGCGTGTCTGCCATGAAGATCGGTAAGCAAATGCAGTTCTTCGGTGCCCGTGCCAACCTGGCCAAGGCCCTTCTTTACGCTATCAATGGCGGTAAGGACGAGAAGACTGGCGAGCAAATCGGTCCAGCTTTCGCACCGATCACAGGAGACTACCTGGACTACGATACGGTGGTTGCACGATTTGACCAAGTCATGGACTGGCTGGCAAAGCTATACATCAACACACTGAACATCATCCACTACATGCATGACAAGTACTCTTACGAGCGTGTTCAAATGGCTCTTCACGACAAGGAAGTCCTACGTACATCCGCTTGCGGTATTGCAGGCCTGTCCGTTGTAGCTGACTCCCTGTCTGCCATGAAGTACGCAAAAGTGAAAGTCATCCGTGACGAAAACGGTCTTGCCGTAGACTACCAGGTGGAAGGTACTTACCCTGCATTTGGTAATGACGACGACCGAGTTGACAACATTGCCAACGGCCTTGTGGAAACCTTCATGAACAAGCTACGTAAGAACAGAACATACAGAAACTCCAAGCCAACCCTGTCCATCCTAACCATTACATCAAACGTTGTATATGGTAAAAAGACAGGTAACACGCCTGACGGCCGTAAGGCTGGTGAGCCATTCGCACCAGGTGCAAACCCAATGCACGGCCGTGACGAAAATGGCGCCATCGCTTCAATGGCTTCTGTTGCTAAGCTACCATACGAGCACTCAGAAGACGGTATTTCCTACACCTTCTCCATTGTTCCAGACGCCCTGGGCAAGGACGAAGACACACGAAACAGCAACCTGGCTGGCCTACTTGATGGCTACTTTGCTCAAAATGGTCACCACATTAACGTAAACGTGTTTGACCGTTCTACCCTAGAGCATGCCATGGAGCATCCTGAGCTATATCCGCAGCTGACGATCCGTGTATCCGGCTATGCGGTTAACTTTGTAAAACTAACCCGTGAACAGCAGTTGGACGTTATCAACCGCACATTCCACGCGCGTTAAGGGGGTCGATTCCAATCGATGTTAAGGGATTCATTCACTCAGTAGAAAGTTGCGGGGCCGTTGATGGCCCAGGCATCCGGTATGTCCTCTTCTTGCAGGGCTGCCCACTCAGATGCGCCTATTGCCACAATCCTGACACCTGGAAATTTGCTGGTGGCCAGGAGATGACATCCGATGAGGTGGTTGCAAAGATTAGTCGCAACAAGGCCTTCTTCCAGTTTTCCGGCGGCGGCTTGACCGTTTCCGGTGGAGAGCCCATGTCTCAGGCTGACTTTGTTACATCCATTTTTGAAAAAGCTGGCGCAGAAGGCATTCACCGTGCCCTGGACACGTCTGGGACCCTGAAGGCCGATGACGCAGCAAAGGTACTTGCCCATACTGACCTATTGTTGTTGGATGTAAAATCCACAGACCCTGACCGTTACAAGAGCCTGACCAAGGTCTCCCAAGAACGGTTTTGGATCATGATGGATGAGGCTGCAAAACGGAATGTTCCCGTTTGGTTGCGCCACGTGGTTGTCCCTGGAATTACAGACACCCTGGACGAGATCGACGGTCTCAAGCAACTCAAATGCAGGTACCCCAACATTGAAAAGATTGAGCTTCTTCCCTTCCACAAGATGGGTGAGTACAAGTGGGAAACCCTTGAATTTACCTATGAACTGGCGGACACGCCAGAAATGGACAAGGGACGGGTTGCAGAAATGCAGGCCATGCTGGACGCAGCCCAGTGTAACGCTGGTTAAATACGATCAAAAAACTAGAACCCCCATCACTCTGTTTGGAGTGATGGGGGTTTTTTCGGTCTAATCATGCGTGCTTGAGGTCTGATTGACCTGGTCTTCTTGACTTCTTAGGTAGGACAGGACCTGGTCCAAATCTTTGAGTTGATCCTCGCCCACTTGAAGGTAGCCATACAAACGACCTTCTTCGGCGTCAACCGCGTAGGTATACTGATTATCGAGGATATCATAGGATACATCCCCAGAGTCTGTGTTTTTATACGCCTTCAGGGGCATGATATAATGAACGCCCACCTGAGGTACACTGCCAAACTGGTTCACGGTGATCTCTTTGTCAGTTACTTGGCCTCCCAAATGGTCTATGACTTGAAAGGTAAACTGTTTAAAGGTCATACTGGCAAGGCGTTTACTCTCAGAATCCGTTACTTTTCCATATACAAGGCTAGTTGAGTTGTTGAGGATATCTTTTAAACTCGAATACGTATGCATCATCACGTAAACACCGGGACGCATTTCTTTGCATTCTAAGATACTTGTTTCTGTCAGTTCAACGACAGGGGCCTCCCCACTTTCCAAGGATGCGCTTAGAAGAGTGGATTCTCCAATCTCTACTAGGGTCTCATTCATATCCTCTTCATCAAATGGCTCAGTCGTCTCGACCCGATCCTCATTTTCAAAGGCAAACACGCCAATCACAAGAGAAATCAAGAAAATGCCGACCAACAACCCGCCTATTGCTCTACCCAATCGAGTCACTTAGAACTCCTAACTCACCTGTTTGTCTTCCCAGCGGTTTGCTCCAGTAAAGAAACCTGGGCTATGGTTGCCATTTCTAATGCTGTTATACCCAAGATTAAGTTCCATGTGGTTGGCAGGCCAAACACAATGCTGTTGGTCACAAAAACCAATAAGAGAATAGTAGCTACATAATACCCAGCCACGGCACACCCCTTCAAATGGCCACTAACCAACATGGCCACCATGAGCAAGAAGGCAATGGTCACGCCAAAAGTAGAAAGGGTCTGGAGCGCATCGGTTTGAAGGAGGTTTTGCAGGGGTTCCAACTGGAAGATAAGACCCGTTGCCAATACCACTGCCAGGTGGTCTTCCTTGCCCCTAAGGATCTCAGGCATGGGGAAGGCTTTGTATAGTTTTTTGACCTCGACTGCCTGTAGGAGGCGGCCTAAGGTCTCTAGAATATCTGTCCGTAAAACAATAAAACCAATGACCACGAGGACCCCTTGGACCAGCAGCTGGAGCAGGGCATTTTGCTGGGTAAAGACCACCATGCCAAACTTGCCTGCTGCGGTTAGGATGGCCAGGAGATAGACAATCCGTCTGAGGATAAAGGCACGGTTCTGCTTTTTCCAAACATCCATATCCTTGTTACGCTTGGCAAATTGGTTTTCCAAATGACTCTCTTCGTCAACCACAACACCAATGAGCCATGTGTTGATTTTTTTGTGGAAGTAGTCAAAGTAGAGTCCAACTAATACCAGGACACCAAATATCCCGAGACCTATGTACCAACGAATGTCCATGAGGGCGTCCTGGAGGGAATGGAAGAAGTCCGACCAAGCATAGTTCTGTGACAGGAGGATAAACAAGGGAAAGAGAAAAACATGGTCCCTAATCCAGTGCCGCTTGCCCTTCATAAAGGTTTGCAAGAGTCCGACTATCAACCAAGCCAAGAGGGCTATGAATATGAGTATTCTTGCCCCAAAGTGCATATTGAACAAGTAATGAAAGACATTGCCTTGTTCTGGTTGAAAATAGATGCCCATAAACTGATAGATGTTTAGGAGCATGCCCTTGCTTTCTCCAAAGGAGTAACTTGAATGAACATTGACAATGGGTATAGCCGTAGCGGCCAATAAGCCAATGATCAGTAATCTTTTAATCCACTTTTCCATTTGATCCCCTCTCAACGACCGAGTTTGCTGCCCCAACAGCTTCACACTGGACGTATGTGTACCATGTCTTCTGTCATACGACCTGCGTATTTCTCAGAATCTTTTGTCTTTCTCGTTTATTGGCCACTCTAGAGGAAAATCCTGTTTACGATTTCGTAAGAATTGTGTCTTTTAGGGATATGGCAATCTCTAAACACAAAACAGCCCCTGACGAGAAGACCGTCAGGGGCTGTTAGATTATACGCCGATGCGCATCTTAAGCTTAATCAACAAAAGCAAAAACGTGGTCGATATTACGCATGTAGTCGCCATAGTTTAGGCCGTAGCCTACGATGAACATGTCTGGAATGGTAAAGCCAACGTAGTCTGCGTCATAGTCTACCTTGCGGCGGGACGGCTTGTCCAGAAGGACACAGGACTTAATGCTTCTTGGGTTCCTCTTGCTCAGGTGTTCAATGACGCCTGTCATAGTAATTGCAGAGTCCGTAATGTCGTCCACAATGAGTACGTCAAAGTCAGATAGGTCGTCGATTGGTACATCGTTGACAACCTTCACCGAACCAGAAGACTCTTCCCCATGGCCATAGGATGATGTTGTCATAAACTCAATGCGAACTGGTAGGTCGATCTTACGAACCAGGTCAGCAGTAAAAATAAAAGATCCTTTTAATAGGGAGATCGCTAGCAGGTTTTTGCCTGCATACTCCTCTGTCAACTGTGCTCCCAACTCAGCTACTCTCTCTTCGATTTGCTGTTTGGAAACGAGAACCTCGCGGCGCTTGTTTTCAATACTCATACATACCCTCCAGATTTCATACTGTTTCACCCATTGTATAGGAAGGGCGGAAATCCTGTCAACCATTCCAACTGGCTCTTTTCAGCCTAATAATATTCAGAATATTCATCTTGCCTGGGATTTATACGCATATTTTTTCATATAGGATAAAAATCTAGGAACCATTATTTCATAACCGTAAAGAAAACGTTTTGATTTTAGTATTGTGAAGTTTTTTTATCTATAGTAAAATTATGCTGAAATAATTAAATTATACGAATGTATCGGAGCTATACCCCGTCATTATGGATTTTGCCGGTGGTTAGCATTCATTTCTGGAGGAGCTTATGGAAAAGGTAAAGGAGATGCCAGTGGAAACGAAGCGTACAAAAAAGCCCGTTTCTAAAGAGACATTTGCATTTCTAATTGGGATTGCAGTCTTCTTTGGCTATGTGGGCACAGTGATGGGCGTAGGACCCATGTTTAAGACCATCATGAATACAGCCCATGATCTATTGTTGAATACGGTGTTTTTCATCATGGCCATTGCCGTCTTGGCAGGTGCAGTTGCAGCATTGATGTCTGAGTTTGGTGTTGTTGCCTTGATCAACAGTATTATTTCGCCGGTAATGGGTCCCCTTTATGACCTGCCTGGCGCAGCGTCCTTGGGCGCTATTACAACATTCCTGTCTGATAACCCAGCGATTATATCCCTGGCCAAGGACAAGGGCTTTAACAAGTACTTTGAAGATTATCAGACCCCAGCCCTCTGTAACCTGGGTACGGCCTTCGGCATGGGACTTATCCTGTTTACAGTGATGATGTCCCAAGGAGATGGTAAAGAATTTATTGTTCCTGCTGCCCTTGGTGTACTGGGTGCCGTTGTGGGTTCCATTGTCAGTGTAAAGATCATGATGCACTACACGAAAAAGTTCTACGGGGTAACCAAGGACGATCTCAAGCGTATGCGTGAAGCACGAAAAAACCAGAAATTCAGCCAGGAACGTGAAATCCGAGATGGCAGCATTATGGAACGTGCCATGGACGCCATGCTAGAGGGTGGCAAGTCGGGTGTTACACTGGGCCTAGATATTATTCCTGGTGTATTGATCATCACAACCATTGTTATGCTATTGACCAAAGGTCCTGCTGTTGTTGATGGTCTTGCCGTTTACACGGGTGCTGCTTATGAGGGTGTGTCCTTGCTTCCGAAACTGGGACAAATTCTGAATCCAATCATCCAGCCATTATTCGGTTTCCAAACCCCTGAAGCCATTGCCTTCCCATTCACTTCTTTGGGTTCCGCCGGCGCAGCCCTGGGTCTGGTACCTGAGTTCCTGAAGGAAGGCCTGATCGGTGGCAATGAAATCGCTGTCTTCACTGCTATTGGCATGTGCTGGTCTGGCTACCTTTCTACCCACGTGGGTATGATGGACGCCCTGGGTGTACGTCCCCTTGCTGGCAAGGCGATTTTCTCCCACACTATTGGTGGTTTAGCAGCTGGTGTTTTTGCCCACTATGCATTTGTGCTGACACAGCTATTTTAAGATATTTGCAAAATACAAAGACGTCACTTCTGACAAGAGAAGTGGCGTCTTTTTTATGGTCATTTATTCAGTTGCTTCGTCGTCAAGCCCACAGGCTATCAAGTCTTCGTCCTTGCGGTTGTGGATGTCCTCTGTCAGGTTTTTCAGGCTTTCCCGAAGGAAGATCAACTCGTGTTGGGACAGGCCAATGCCACATGCCAACTTCATTGGGATGGACCGGGCCTTGTCCTTGAGCCTGTGACCCAGGTCTGTGATATGGACCAAGAGGACCCGCTCGTCTTCTGCAGACCGTCTTCTGGTGACTAGGCCTGCCGCTTCCAGCTTCTTTAGCAAGGGGGTCAGGGTGCCGGAGTCCAGGAAGAGTTTTTCTCCCAACTGTTTGACTGACAGCTCTTCCACTTCCCAAAGGACCAGCATGGTGATGTACTGGGTATAGGTCAGGCCCAACTCCTTGAGAAAGGGCCGGTAGAGCTTGGTGATTTCCCTAGATGCTGCATAGACTGCAAAGCAAAGTTGATTGTCTAAGAGTAAATGGAGATCTGTTTCCTTAGTATCCATATGGACCTCGTTTCAATGGCTACAATCACTTTCACCTAAAAGGGTCGCGCCTGGACGTCTTGTGATTGATTTGTGAACCAATTTAATTTATTGTATACAATTAAAATAACACAGACCTCAACCCGTCGTCAAATGACTCTTGTTTTCCGGCACTACCGGCCACTGTCTCCCCACATCTGCCCCAGACTAGGTCACATCCGCTTTTCCATTCTTATGGCAACAGCAGAATAACCAATACTACATGGTTTTCACTAAACAAAATCAATTTTGCACAATTATTTTCACAAAAGCCGTTGACAATGTAGACCATTCCAGTGTATATTAGTTTTATCAAATCGAATTGCGCACAACCAAACGACTTGTTGACATCGCAGTTGTGCATAACCCATGAGCGGAGGACAGACCTATGAGCATTTATGATTTTTCAGCAGTATCCATCGACGGCGACCAGGTAAATCTAGCAGACTACAAAGGCAAGGCCTTAATCGTCGTAAACACAGCGAGCAAGTGTGGCTTTACCCCTCAATATGAGGAACTGGAAAAGCTATATCAAACATACAAGGACCAGGGACTAGAAATCTTAGGCTTCCCGTCCAACCAATTTGCAGCCCAGGAACCAGGTTCCAATGAAGAAGTCAAATCCTTCTGTTCCCTCAACTACGGAGTGACCTTCCCCCTATTTGAGAAGACGGACGTCCGCGGTGAGGAAACCCACCCGGTATTTGACTACCTGATTGGCCAAAAACCATTTGAAGGTTTCAAGCCTGAGTTTGAAAAATCAGCTGGCCTAGAAGGCTTTATCAAGGAGAACTTCCCCCTACTTATGGAAGGGGACTCCATCAAATGGAACTTCACTAAGTTCCTCGTGAACAAAGACGGCCAAGTGGTTTCCCGCCATGAACCAGTAGTTTCTCCCCTACAAATGGAAGCGGAAATCCAGGAACTTCTCAAGTAAAACCCAAGATTGTTAGCCCAAGTGGTTAAAAACCCTTTTGTTTACCCCATGAAAGCGGTGAAACCCCTTCATCACTTTCAACGTATAGCCCTTAAATAAACAAGACCACCTTCGAATCCGATCTCGATGGTGGTCTTGTTTTTATGGGCAATTACTTCACCTCTGGTTGGCAGAGGACATGTTACTGGCTAGTTGGTATCGGAAGAGTCGTCAGTTGACTCATTGGTATCTGTGGACTCATCGGAATCTGACGTTTCGTCTGATCCACTGGATTCCTCTGTCTCATCTGTGTCGTTGGAGTCCTCGTCTGTACTTTCCTCACCCTCTTCAATCTCGATGGTGCCAGTCTCAGGATCCCAAGACACTTGTAGTCCCAGTTGTGTAGATATAAAGGCTAGGGGAACAATGGTCCTCCCTTCAATGATCTCAGCAGGAACATCCAGTTCAACTTCTTCCCCGTTCACAAGTGCTGTATTACTATCTATGGTAAGAACAATCGTAATACCGTCCTTAGTAATGGTCACTTCCTGGCTTTCTCCATCCCAGCCAACTTCCGCTCCAAAGCCTTCGGAAAGAGCGGCAACGGGTACCAGGGTGCGCCCCTCTTTAATGACCGGTGGCACGTCAAACTTAAACTTGGCCACACTGGAGATAATGCTGTCGATCCCAAGGACATGTAAACCTTGTGTAGCGCCGATCAGTTCATCAGCCAACTCTTGTAGTTTGGCAAGTTCTTCTTCAGAATAATCTCCCTTTGTAGCTAAACGGAGCTCCTTGCGGATGTTGAGGATTTCCTTCTTGGCTTTTAGCAAGTCCCTTTTTGCCTCTTTTAGAAGCTTCTTGGCTTCTTTCAGCTCTTGACTCTCTTCTTCATCATCATCCGACGACTCACTATCTGTGGACTCATCAGAGGACTCATCAGTAGTCTCATCGTTGGTTGTTGTCTCGTCGCTCGTATCGTCGCTCGTATCGTCGCTCGCATCATCACTCGTGTCATCGTTCGTGCCATCGGGCGTTTCATCAGTAGACTCATCTGTTGACTCATCTGTTGACTCATCCGTTGATTCTTCATCACCTGAAGTTTCGTCGTCTTCCGACTCCACTTCATCATCAATTTCTTCAACTACGTCTTCAATAGCTTCAGGAGTTAACCCAAGCTTGGCCAAGGTTTCTAGAAGGTCGCTCACCCTTGTTTCCAAGCCTTTTACATCCACCTCATGCTTGGACTTCATGGACCAACGAACTTTTTTTTCATCGTCAGAGAGTTCCAATCGAAGCTCTTTCTTTTCCTCCTTCTTCTCCTCGATTTTGATCTTTATTTCTTCTTTTTTGTCTTGGATTTCCTCTTTCTTCTCTTCCACCTTTTCCTTCTGTTCCTCTTTCTTCTCCTGAACAGAGTCTTTAGGTGCTGCAAAAGAGTAAGTCTGGCCTAACATGGCAAGTGGTGCTGATAACACCAAGGCACTTACCATAAAAATGGATAAACCGCGCATTAATCTAGTCATTCTTCTTCTCCTTTTTATCTTCCTTCCGGTTCTCTTTCTCAAGCTGGCCTTGACCCTTGTCCTCTAGTTTGTCTTGGTCTTGTTCCGATTTATCAGCAGGCTTATCCACTTGACCTGGGGCCTTGTGGTCTTGTTTATCTTCCTGCTTTTCTTCTTTCTTGTCTTCCTTCTTCTCTTCCTGGTCTAACTTGTGGTCCTCACGGTCTTCTTGCCTGTCCTCTTGGTCTTGCTCTTTTTCCTCTTGCTTGATCTGCTTTTCTTCTTGCTTCTCTGACTCCTTCTCCTCTTTCTCCGCCTCCTTGTCCATTTCTTTCTCAAGACGGTCCTCTTGTTTATCCTTTTGATCCTCTAACTTTTCCAAATCCTTTTCTTGATCCTTCCCTAGGTTCTTACCTGTGCTGTCCTCTATGTCGTCCTGGTTTTCTTCATTCAAGTCCTCATCCTCTTGATCAAGGTCTGGATCATCTTCCTCGCTGGGGTCTTCTTGCCATTTCCCCTTGCGTTTAAGGGCCTTCATTAAGTCTCCAACTGATTTTTCTTTCAACTCTTGAGGGGAAACAGCCTCAGTCGCCCCAAGATCTCTTAACTTGGACTCCAGTATGATCCGGCCCACGGAAACAGACTCCTCTTGGGCTTGTTTATGGTCATCAACACTGGCCTCTTGGACGTCCACACTCACACCCATGTCTTCCACAGCTTGCTGGGTTTGTGTGGTCAAGTCGTCCAACAAGACCTGGTCCATTTCAGACGTTGACACCGTCACAACTACTGTGGCCTCTGAAAAGGGTCGAATATAGTCTTGGTCTCTTGCCTCCTGGACCACCTGTTGAACCACATGACCAACTGTCTGATGTTCCACGTCCTGCAAATATCCAAGAAGATTTTCCCCGTCTGTATTCAAGGCCCTCACACCTATGGTTCGATCAAATTGATTGTAGGTGATATCCACAGAAGGATTGATATCAATCGTTACATATCCAGCTGGTGTATAATACAGGGCATATCCACCCCCGCCAAACAATACGGCTATGAATAAGACAGCTGCTATGGCCCACCTGCGAACCCCATGCATGTCCATTTTATTCTCACGAGCGTCAAAGCTGACTTCATCACCTATATCCAGCTTTCTATCTTTCAGTGGTAACTGGACAAAGTCTCCATCAGATGTCATGACGATCATTGAGCCTTGATCCAAGTCCATTACAATTCCTTTTGCCATGACATCACCTCCATCCTATCCATTCTTGTAGACTTTCATAATCTCCTGATCCAATGATGACCAGGGCAATGATATACATTCTCCCCCGTTCTACCTTCCTGCGGGACACCTTAAAGTGGTTGACGATTAACTGGATAGGTAGTTTTTTCTGGTCATGTAAGTTGGATAAGACTAGAGGGCTTCCTATGATCCACTTGGCTATGTCCTTATGCAAGTCTCGCAGTTTTTTCATTTTAGGTGCATGTTGTTCCAGTTGGACCATGGTAATGTTCCATGTCATTAATTCCTTGCGAAAATCTAAAATTTCCTCTTTCCGGTCTCTACTGGCTTGTTCGACCTGGTACCTCTCCAAAGCTTCTTCTTGTAGACGACCATCAACTGTCCTAAACGCGTCCCCTTCAAGGGGTACTTGTCCAGCCATTTGACGCTTTACCTTGCGATATCCGTCTATGGTTCTGAGTCGAATCAGATTTGCGGCATGGTGAATAAAGCTACCCTTGCTTTCCCGGTAGCTATGGACCGCTTCTTGGAAAGCCTCCATGGCAATGGTCAACAAGTCATCCCTTAGACTGGTTGTCACACCTTGCCACTGGTTCGCTACAGTTTTCTCTATAAAGGGCAGGTAGTCCTGAATAAACTGGTCCATCTCATTCCTACTCTTTTGGGCCCTCTCAATTTTTCCTATGATGTCTTTATCCTTGTCCATGTCTCACTCCAACGCAAAGCTTGATCTTCTTTCATATGATACCCACTTAAGTCCATTTCCCTCTACATGTGAACTCATAGAGGCCAACCTGCGTCTTCATTAATAGTATTCGAATCAGCTTGGGTAAAAAGTGGTGTATGCACAAAAAAAGTAGCAACCAAATTCGTTGCTTACTTTTTTTGCACCCAAACGTATTGAACTTTTCAACCATCCCGCGTTCTTGAAGCTAGTCAACAATCTCAACAGGATCGCCAGATTTTAAGTACTGCTGACCTCGTACAATCACAACCTGACCGGGTTCAAGGCCTGAACGAACTTCTACAAGGTCCCCTTGACCAATCCCGGTTTCAAGGGTGTAAGCCTTTGCTAGGCCTTGGTCAGCCACAAAGACGATGGCTTCATTGCCCACGAGTCGAAGAGCCCGCTTGGGTATGGTCACCGCTTGTCGTTCCTCAACAATAAAGTCGACCTCTGCATACTCACCCAAATAGGGAGCCTCTGCCGTTTCACCCAGCTGAATCTCCACCTCATAAAGTCCAGTGGTTCCATTGGGGGACTGGTTCATGAGATGAACCTGGCCTTCAATGGCCTTGTCCCTGTCACCATCCAGATAAACAATGACTTTACCACCCAAGGAAACCCGCTTGAGTTGGTTGGCCGTCAGCCATGTGGTCACAGATAAGTCATCGCTAACAAGTTCGATGGCAAGGGTATTTTGCACGTCTTGGTCTTCTTGGATCAAGACTTGGGCCACCAAACCCTCAATGGGGCTGGTCACTGTTCGGTCTTCTAAGTCCGCCCGGATATTCCTAACTTGGTTGCCGTAAGCAGAAACAGCGTCATTGTACTGCTTTTGGGTCTGTTCCACTTGAAGGGCTGACCGGTCCAGAACAGACTTGGAGATGGCTCCTGCTTGGTAAAGGGTCAGGTTACTCTGGTAGGTTGCCTGCAAGTCCGTCAATTGAATACGCAAATTGTCCCTGACGGTTCGAAGTTGACTTTCGGTAGCATTCAAGGTGTTTCTCAAATTGCTACTCTCCAGTTCAAACAGGTCCTGGTCTGCCTCTACCCTGTCCCCTGGTTCCACATAGACCGCTTTCACGGTGCCAATACCCGTAAAGATCTGGTATTGGGACTGGGCCGTAATTTCTCCCAGTGCCAAAAATTGGTCTCTCACCTGGTCTACCCTTGCTTCTTCAACCGATACAGGGGTGCCAACAATGGCTTCTGCCTCTAGGCCAATGGCCTGGGCCGAGTTGGACGCCTCAGCTGACACGCAACCACTGAGTGCTAGGGCTGTCAGTAGGGCTGCACCAATATATATCCACTTCCTCATGATCTCACTCCTTTGCAGTAGCCGGTGTCACATTGAACAAGGGCTCCTCAGGTTCTTGGACCACTTGACCTTGCTTCTTAGACCCCTCAATCATGCTATAGATGACAGGTATAAAAACCAGGGTCATAAAGGTGGTTACCAGCAAGCCAAAGACCAATGAAAAACTAAACTGAGCATAATACACATCTTTAAAGGCTAGGGGCAAGACCCCTCCAATGGTTGTCATGGTCGTTGCCAACACAGGATTAAAACGGGTTCCGCTTGCTTCTACTATGGCCTCTGGCAAGGACTTGCCAATGGACCGTAGATAATTCATATAGTCAATGAGCACAATGGCGTCATTGACGGCAATGCCCACGAGGGCTACAAGGCCCATGAAGGCGTAGAATCCAAACTCATTACCTGTTGCCACCAGGCCCCAAATGACGCCGATCATGGCCATGGGCACGGTCAGTAGAATGGCGAAGGGCTGACTGATGGACTTAAACTGGAGGGTCAAGATGATAAAGACCAAGAATACTGCTAAAAACATACTCTGTAAGAGGTTGGCAAAGTTTTCTTGGATGCCTTCAATGTCGCCTCCTTGAGAAACGAAGATACCGTCTGGTACTGGGACTTGTCCTGCCGCTTGATTAAATACGGCAACGGCTTCAGTTGCGTTAAATCCTTCTCTGAGGTCTGCTGCCACAGTAACAATTCGTTCTCTTTCCTCATGGGCGATGGAGCTGATCCCCGTCACTTCTTTGAGTGTAACCACGGTTTCCAGTGGAATCATGGCCCCTGTGGGACTCTGAATGGTCAATCCATTCAAGGATTGGACGTCTGTCCATGTGAAATCGTCCTGCTTAATGACCACATTCAGTTCACTACCGCCCTCCTTGATGGTAGTTACAAGGTTCCCCTCCACTTTGCCCCGCAATTGTCTGGCGATATAGGCAACGGACAAGCCCAGGGTTTGGGCCTTGCGCTCCTGGATGTCCATGAGAACTGTGGGTACACCTTCCTTCACAGAGGTTTCAACGTTGTAAACACCAGGAATGGTGTTCAATATAGTGACATACTGGTCTGCCAGTCCTTGTGCGGCTACTAGGTCGTCACCGATCAAGTCAATGCCAATGGGACGACCCACAGGGGGACCGCCACCTGCGCTACCTGCTACGAGAATTTGAGCTCCTGGGATCAGGGTCATTTCCTCTTGAATGGCTTCTGTAATCTCAAAACCTGACACTGTTCGTTCATCGTCATCCACAAAACTTGCTGTGAATCTGGCTAAATCGATTTCATTCCCCCCAATGGTCATGTTGTAGGAAGCCACATGGGGGTTGTCCTTTAACACTTGCTCAGCCAGGGAGGCAACATAGGCTGTTTCTTCAAGGGTTGAACCACCCGGTGTGTCCACAGTTACCTGAATACTCGTAGGCTCTTGGCTTGGGAAAAAGGAAACTTTAAGCTGACCGCTTGCAAAGGTGGTGAAGCTCCCCAATAGGACAGCCAGGCCTAGCAGGAGAACCAAGGCCTTACGCCACCACTTGCCGATCACCCACTGGATGGCTATTTGATAGCGACCAATGGCTCCTGACGCCCCTTGCCTTTCTTTGCGAAGGAGTTTGACTAAAACAAGTAGCCCGAAAAAGGCAGCTGCCGCTGACGCCAGGTTGGTGGTTTCTGGACCATCATAGAAGGCAATGTAACTGAGAAAGACGACCAAACCAAAGGTGAGGGCCTTCAGCAACCACTTGATCCAAGTCCACTGGCTTAAACGTTGAAAATATTGTTTGCTCATGAGTTTGCTATAAACCGCTGGGGTCACTGTAATGGATATCCAAAGGGAGGCAACCAGGGCAATCATAATGGTTCTTGGGATGGTGTTGATAAAGGCACCTACGATCCCCGGTAGGATAGCCAGAGGCAGAAAGGCTGCCACAGTGGTCAAGGTAGAAGCTAAAATGGGAACGCCCACCTGGTTGGTACCCACCAAGGCCGCTTGGCGGCTGTTCAGCCCCTTGTTTTTCAGTCGGTCCATGTTCTCCATTACGATAATGGAGTTGTCCACCAGCAAACCAAGGGCAACAATCATACCCAAAACAGCAAAGGTATTGAGGGTAATGCCAAACACATTGAGAAGGGCCAGGGTGATCAGTAGGGACATGGGAATCGTAATGGAAACAATTAATGCTTCCCTGAAACCAATGAAGAGGTAGAGAACAATCACAACGACGATCAGGCCGGCAAAGGCACTGACTTGAACATTATCCAGGTCCCTCTGGACATCGTCAGCCTCATCATCGGATATGAAGACTTGGATGTTCTGGGGATAAACACGACCCCGTGCATTGTCCAAATAGGTGCGGATATTGTTACTGGTTCCCAGAACGTCTCCACCCTTTTCACGAACCACTTCGACTAAGATGGATGGATAAGAAGCACCACCGGATTGAACTCGTACAAAAGACCGATTATATTGTTCCAGTGTTTCAGACGTGTCAACTACTTGTGCTACTTCACTTAAGAATATGGTACCACCCCGGGGCAGGTTGAGAACAACCTGGTCCAACTGGGAAACTGACTGCACTTGTTCATCAATACGAATACTATACCGCTGGCCACTCAGGTCCAGTTCACCCACTGGGAATCCAACGTTAAGGCCAGAAATGGCATTTTCAACATCTGCCTGTGTCAAGCCATATTCCAAGAGTTTGGTTTGGTTGACAATGACATCAATTTGTCTGTCTAAACCGCCAAAAAGCTGGACTTCCTCCACCCCGTTGACCCCTTCCAAACCTTCAGCGATATCCTTGGCTATATTGGTTAAGGCAAAAATACTGTAGTCTCCCGATACGCTAAAGCGCATGATGGGTAGTTCAGAGGACTTAAATATTCGAACCGAAGGGTCATCTACCACCTCAGGTAAATTCACATCTGCAAGTTCATTCTGGAGCTCAAGTTTCTTACGTTCCATATCTGTGCCTTCAATGAAGGTCAATGTAATTAATGACAAGCCAAAGTTGGACTGGGACGACATGGTATCCAGGTCGTCTACCCCTGCCAACTTGGCTTCAATTTTGTCTGTTACCAGGGCTTCAACATCCACAGGGCTGGCACCTGGATAAATGGTCTGAACTGTTATGGTTGGAAAGACAATCTCAGGTAATGACTCCTTGGGCAGGGCAACAATGCTGAGTAGGCCCAGGGTGGTGATCATAAGGATCAAGAGCAAGGTCAGCTGATAACGGTCCACAAACAACTGAGCAATCTTTCCCAATAGGTTTTGCTTCATTTGTAATTCCGGGATCTCTTTGTGTTTCATCTTGTCCCTCCCTGTCCGAAGACTGGTTACGACCTCTTCAACCATCCGTTCGCCATGGTAACGGATTCATTGAAATCTTGGGTATAGCCATCTGCGCCAATTTCTTTCCAAGCTTGTGGATAAGAAACAAAGGCCTGGCCACCCACCATTATTTTTACATTGCTTATGTCCGGGTAGGATCGAATGGTTTGAATGAGGGTCTTGGCAGCTTCAAGGTGCCCCTTCATGGTTATGGATAAGAGTAAAACATCTGGCTTCATATGTTGAATGGCTCGTATGACATTGGCAGAGGGTGTGTTTAAACCAAGAGAGTAGGTTTCCCACCCATCTGTCTCAAAATAATCACGGATCATTTTACTGGCAATCAAATGGGCTTCCCCGTGAATAGGCATGATCAAGGCCTTTCCCTTGGTCACTTGTGATCGTCTGATAAAGCCGTACATGAGGGAGATGATTTCCTCTGTAATCGCCGAAATATAATGTTCCTCGTCAACACCCAGCTGACCGGTTTCCCACATGTATCCGGTCTTATGCATGGCAAAGGTCAGTACGTGTTCGTAAATATGCGTAAAGGAAACACCCATGCGTGCCATGTGGAGGAGGAGGTCCTTGGCGTCGTGCCTTTGGCCCCTTCGCAGGAGGTCAATGTACTGGCCCGCCACCCTGTTTAAGTCTGCTATCTCCTTGGGTGTTAGGGTCACTTGAGTCACTTGTTCAAGGGTGTCCATGGGGAAGCGTCCCAAAAGGTAGTCCACTGAAACATTGAAGTAGTCTGCGAACTCATTGAGTCTTTTCTGGTTGGGAAATCGCAAGTCTGTCTCATAGTTGGCAATGGTGGTCTGTCCCACGCCAATGGCCTCAGCCAGTTCCTTCTGGGAGACACTTTGTAGTTTTCTCATTTCCTTCAGTCGCTTTCCAAATGTACTCATGTGCTTGTCCCCTTTCTATTCCTTATATACCACGTTACGTGATATTTAATCATACAATTTTGGTGATTTTTTGATTCCGATGCGGTTTACCCCGCCAAACACTTGTAAATACACACTTTATTTAATCACTTTTTGTGATATTCACACAAAACAAAAGCTACAATGAAGACTTCCGCCATGCTCAGAAGTTTTCATTGTAGCTTGTGATTTGTATTACATCTTTCTTTGGCGGTGAATCAGCCTAGTCATTGACCCAATTGCAGGACCTTAACTTGCCCTGACACGGTCTACTTACTCGACTATCACTCGATTCCGCCCCGTTTCTTTGGCCCGGTACATGAGTTCATCAATCCGTTCTATCAGACTTTTAATGGTGTCATCCCCTCGAAAAACAGAAGCTCCGCCGGATATGGTGATTTGGATTTCCTCGCCATTGTCCAGGCGACAAACAGACTCGCCCACCATTATACGTATACGTTCAAGGGCATGGGTGACATCCGCAAGTTCATGGCGGTTAAAAACAATCATAAACTCTTCCCCGCCCCAGCGTCCAAAATAGTCGTCTTGTCGCAGGTTGCCCACTACCGTCCTGCTGAGGAGCTTTAAGACTTCGTCCCCCACCTCATGGCCAAAGGTGTCATTGACCTTTTTGAAGTGGTCCACGTCAATCATGGCCAAACCAAAGGAGACGCCCAGGGTTTCAAACTGAATCATCTTGTTGGTCAAAACCGTGTCAATATAGCGTCTGTTGGGCACACCCGTCAGTTGGTCCCTGTAGGCAATTTCTTTCAAGTTTTTCATTTCTGTGGTCAGCTGAATGAGTTCTGTGTCATCCACAAACACCTCTGCAGAGCCTACCAGAAGGTCGTTGTCATCATAAATAGGAATGATCCGGACAGACACAGGTACCCTGTGTCCCTGCTTGTGGAGAAGAAACACAGCGGCTTCACGGTTGATCCCGTCACTCAATGTTTTATGGAGGGGGCACCCCCCATGGCACAAACGATTGCCATAATTGTCCACATGATTGAGGATGTTCTCGTAACAATGGGAGTTTAGAACTTCCTCAGCCTTGAAGCCAGTGATCCGTTCTGCCCCCTTGTTCCAGAAGGTGATCTTCCTTTCTAAATCAACAAAGTAGACCCCTTCGTGCATCCCCTCCAAAATCTCTTTATATCGATCCATGGGTCCTCCTTACAAGTAGGCCACAGGAGACACATCCATGTCCTCTTCCCAGGTGATGGGGCCAACCTCTGCTGCATGCTTTAGCTTTGGTAAAACAATGTCACCCCAAGCCCTATGGAAGTAGTCTTTAGATTTTTGCCACTCCTCGCTATAGCCAAAGCCGGAATGGATAAAGAGGAGTTTGGTTGCCTGTCCCTCAGCCTGCATATAGACATGGACAGCCGTCATTTGGTTACGAACCGTAGGCAGGGTTGGTGGTGAGTTCCAGGTGAAAGAAATCAACTTTTCTGGCTCAAGGGCCATGATCATCATGCCCTCTGCCCCCCGGTAACCCGGCTCAGCTTCAGGGTTAAACAAGATCTCAAAAGCCCCTCCTATGGTGAACTCCACATTTACCTTGGGGGCGAAAAAGGACAAGAGGCCGGACTCTGTCGACCATAGGGACCAAACTTTAGCAACTGGAGCGTCGATGACAAACTCATATCGTAAACAATGATCTGTTAAAAATTTTTCTTTCATCCCATCACCTCATTCTACTGAATCGCTTGCAAATAGTTTGTTTCTTTATGTATACCACAGGAAAACTGGTAAACGTCACAAAAATGGAAAAAGAACAAAAAAACTATTTAGACACACGAAAATTTAGACAACAAAAGAATAATCGTGTATGCTATATGTGAAAGACGAGGGGGACTTATGAAATATTTACAACTGAACAAAAATATCAAGTTATTCTTGCTGGTGATCTTCCTATTTGGTTTGACGTCATCGGCATTCAATGGGTTTTTAGGTATTTACGTTAAGGAAATTGGCTACGATGAAGCTGTAGTTGGCAGTCTGCTTTCATGGCGACGGCTTTCGGTTGCTTTTTCAGCTATTCTCATGGCGATTTTAGCCAGTCGGCTGGGCCGCAAGCAAGCCCTGCAACTGGGATTGATCCTCATGGGTGTTGGCGGTATAGGCATTGTCCTTACTGAAAATATGACCATCATGTACCTGATGGCTGTGGTCTATGGTGTTGGCCAGTCCACCCTCATGACCTTTGAAGCCCCCCTACTTTATGAAAATACTGTGGAGTCTGAGCGTGTTTACGCCTTTAGCGCCAGTTTTGCTGCCCGGAATGCAGCCTTTATGACGGGTTCCCTGGGCACAGGTCTCTTGGCCGACTTCTTAACCAATGTGATCCCACCAGAAGCCATGGGGGTTCGATACGCCCTGGTCTTGATCAGTACCATGACCTTTGTGGCCATGATCCCACTGCTTATGATGCACCTTCATGAGAAAGAAAAGCCGAAACCCCTGTCAATGGCGGACATTCCTCAAGTCCTCAACCGAAAGGTGGTCTGGGTTTTCATTTATACGGCAATCATCGGATTTGGTGCTGGCATGATCGTGCCCTTTTTCGGTGTCTTCCTCAAGTACCAGCTTTCTGTTGCAGACACAGTGGTCGGTGTGATCCTGGCCATTTCCCAGTTGGGAACTGTTTTAGGCGGCCTTTCTGTACCCCTACTGTCAAAAAAATTTGGCAAGGCAAAAACCGTAATCCTGGTACAAATGCTGTCCATCCCCTTCCTTATGTTAATCGGGATCAACAAGAGCATTATCCTGGTGACCATCGCCTTTTTCTTCAGGTCTTCCCTGATGAACATGGCCCATCCCTTGATTCAAAACCTTTACATGGAGTTGGTTCCGGCTCAAAACAGGGCCCTGGTCAACGCCATGCGGTCCAGTGCCAATAACTTGTCACGGGCTGGAGGGATTTTTATTGGGGGACTTATGATGAAGTCGATCTCTTACTCGGCCCCCTACGCAGTGACCATTGTTTGTTACCTTCTGGGGTCTAGCCTTTTCTTCTTCCTCTTTGCAGCTAAGAAGAAGCATGCCCTCTTTACAGGGAAACAAATGGCCTCATAGACTTGGCTCCACCAAAGCCATTGTGGCTCTCACCAAAAATACAATAAAGGCAAGTATCCTGTGCAATCATACACGGAATACTTGCCTTTTTTAGATCACTTTTTTCTTGCGTTTGAGTTTCATCCGCAGGGGGCTCTTCCTGGTCACAATGAAATACTTTAAAATCCGCCCAAGATAGGACGTAATAATGACGCCACTGGCTATGGCCACGGCAATGAGAAGGGTGTCTGTGCCAATTTTAGCCGCTTGTTCGTAGTTGTTCTCAATGACCTGGGACATGGCATGGTAGAGACCATAACCCGGTACAAGGGGGATAATCCCCGGTACAACAAACAAGGTACCCGGTTGCTTTCTGAATCGGGCCATGATTTCGCCAGCCAGGCCTACCACCAGGGCGCCCACAAAGGAGGCAATCATGACCGAGGTGCCGTCATTTCGAAGAAGGATATAGGTCAACCAACCCAACATGCCGGTGATGGCGGAAAAGACAATTTCGCGTCTGGGAATGTTAAAAATTACAGCAAAGCCAGCTGTGGATATAAAGGAAGCTATAGCTTGTAAAAACATTATACGCCACCCCCTAAACTGTTAATGGCCTGTAGGATCACACCCACACCAATGGCAATCCCCAGGGCCGTAATAATGGCCTCAGTCATTTTAGACACTCCAGTGACAAAGTCACCATTAATGGAGTCTCTCAGGGCATTGGTAATGGCCACTCCAGGTACCAGGGGCATAATGGACCCGATCACCACTTGGTCTAGGCGCACATGGACTAGCCAGGGGCTCACCATGGCAGTTAGTAGGTAGGCCACCGTCATGGTCACAGCCCCACCTAGGGTACTCCGAATGAAATAGGAGGCAATGTGCTTCTGAAACAGGCGGACTGCAGCTACCACGGCCCCACTGGTCACAAAGGCCAAAACACCTTCTGGCCACTGGCCCCCTAACATAAGGGCGAAAAAGGCGCCCGCTAAACCTCCAAATACAACGGTCACTGGCCACTTGTAGAGGGGGGCATGTTCGATTTCCCTCAGCCGGTCCATGGCCACATCTGTTGTCATGTCGCTCTGGACAAACTCCCTGGAAAATGCATTGACCAAGGAGATAATTTCTAAATCAATCCGGGTCGACCGAATTCTTCTCAAATAGGAGTATTGTTCTCCTTCATGTTCACAAGAAACAAAGATCCCCGTGGGGACAATGAAGTTCTCTATGTCTGTCACACCCCTGGATTTTACTATCCATTCAATGGTCTCCTCCACTCGGTAGGTCTCCCCACCATTAATTAGCATGAGTTTGCCTGCATAGACAGCAACTTCCAGTAGCTTTCTGATTTCCTTATTGGATTCCATGGCCGTCACCTCCCAACACTTGGGCTTATCTTAACATGTTTATGCCCTGAGGAATAGCAAGAAAATTTCATGGACGGGTCGAGCCTATTTTCTTTTTTGATCCTCTGCAAGAATGTTTCTGAGACGGGCTTTGACACTGGCTTTCTCCTTTGCCATGGCTTGGCTGGCAGCCACCTCCCACAGGCCTTCAACCTCAGGTGATACCAAGGCACACCGATAGAGGGCGTCCAGGGCCCAAGCCCTTAGGATGGCCCGCTTGCTGGTCAAGGCTTCTTGTATGACAGGCACTAAGTCCCCTACCTGGTCAGAAGTCAGGTCCATGGCCGACAAACTTTGGAAAATGTGTAAGCGTGCCTCCCAAGAGATTTGGGGATGGACCGCATCTTTCACCCTTGAAAAAGGCACCTGAGCCCCCCTTCCAATGGCGTGTTTCAATAACCAGGTTGCCCCGGTATGGACCCTGGGGTTTGGATCATGGCACAAGTGAATGACGTCCTCCAAGTAACCAGAAGCCTGCCCCTGGTCCTCAGCCAATTGCTTTAAGTAGGCTGCTGACTTACCGTCCCATTCCATTAGTCGTCCAAGTAACATGCTTCACCTTCTTTTCAGTGACTAATTTGCTGTGAAAAACGCTGTGATCCGAGGACCACAGCGCGATTACCAACTATTTAAGACTTCATGGGTCAAGAACACATGTTGTCTTATTTTTTTAGCTTGTCAATGACTTCATTGAGCATAAACTCAGAGATTTCATTGTCCACCTGGCAAGTACCAGCGTTGCGGTGGCCACCGCCACCATACTCAAGCATGAGTTCACCGATATTGGCTTCAGAAGTCCGGTTGAAAATGGACTTGCCCACTGTGAATACAGTGTTTTGCTTCTTTAGGCCCCAAATGACCTGGATAGACACGTTGGTCTCAGGGAATAGAGCGTACTTCAAGAAACGGTTGCCTGGGAAGATGTTTTCCTGGTCCTTGAGCTTAATAACCAAGACATTGTCATGTACTTCTGCACATTCCTTTAGTTGGTCCTTAAACTGGTCTTGGTACTCAAAATAGAGTTCCACCCGCTCCTTGACATCTGGAAGCTCAAGAATTTCTTCAATCGGATGGTCTTTACAGAAATCGATCAGCTCCATCATGAGGTTGTAGTTGGATATTCTGAAATTACGATATCGACCAAGACCGGTCCGGGCGTCCATGAGGAAACTCAGAAGTTCCCAACCCTTGGGTTCCAGCACGTCGTCCATATTGAACTGGGCAGAGTCTGCCTTGTCCACAGCGTCCATCATTTCTGACCATTCTGCTGGGAAGGTGTTAAGACCTCCAAAGTGGTCATAGACCACGCGGGCAGCTGACGGTGCCTTGGGATCGATAATGTGGTTTTCTTTTTTACCTTCATTTCGGATGGTCTCACTCAAGTGGTGGTCAAAGGCCAAGTGAACGCCATCAACGTAAGGGAGATTGGTTGTAATGTCTCGGTCAGATACTTCCACCAGACCGTCCTGCATATCCTTTGGGTGAACGAATTTTATATCGTCAATCATGTTCATTTTTTTAAGTAGAACAGCGCAAACCAGTCCATCAAAGTCACTTCTTGTAATTAATCTGTATGTAGCCATGGGTTTCCTCCTTTAAAACATGCCTTCCATTCATATATACACGGATTTCATGGCATTCTCCCAATAACTATGAATTCTGTGCAAATTGTCGCAAACCCTTCTCTCTACCTGTAAATAATCTGTTAATACACGTCCAAAGTCCCTAGACGAATGGACAATCGTTCGATCCCCTTAAAGAGAACATAGCCCCCTATGGCAAAGGCCAAGGCCATGGCCAACTCTCCTACAAGCAGCCCCTGTACCTGACCAAAGGAGGCCCCCCCATGGATCAACCTACCGGCCGCAATGGACCGGGTCAGGGGTAGCCACCATGGTAGTGCCTGCAAGAAGGTCGGAAGCTTGTCAATATGAATGTTGGCCCCAGTGAAGGTCAGCAGGGTCATGGAAGCCACGTTGAGGATCATGTTCAGGTCCCTGGTCAGTAGGCCCATGCTGGAAATCAACAAGCCGAAACACATGGCTGCAAAGGACCCGATTAGGATGTTGAGATAGAACAAGGGAACTTGGTCCACTGGCATGGAAAAACCGAATAGAACCATGCCTGCCAGAAGGCCAAAACTGATAGACAAGACGCCGTCCAAGGTATGGAGGATGGCCCGGGGCAAAAATACACCCAGTCCACTGGAGGGCGTTGCCAATAAGACCTTGAGGGTCCCAATGGACCGCTCTGAGAACATTTGGGCCCCTACGCCAAAGAGGGCATTGAAATAGGTTAAGATCATGGCATTACCAATAATCCACGGAGAGAGGTCATCGGTTTGGTAGGCGTACTTTGCCACCAGGGCAAAGAAGACCAAGTGTAAGACTGGGCCGATCATTTTTATGAGCAGGTAGCCCCGTAAAGAAAGGACACCGAACAAGGCCTTATATGAAATAATTGATTTTCTTCCCCATCGTCGGAATAGGTCCATTAGTATACCCCCAGACTTGCTTCAACTCTTGCCTTACGATCAATCACCCTGAAGGACCGCCATGCTGCTACCCAGTAGAGGGCTGTGGTCACCAGGAGGCCAAGTATGGCCGTTTGGATGTCTCCTCCGCTTCCTCCGGTCACTGAAAGACGTAGGACCTTGACAGCCCAAGTGGGCGACAGAAGGTAGGAAAACCACTGGACCCCATGGGGGAGGATCTCCACAGGAAACACGATCCCACATAGGATATAAATGGGGTGCTCCAGAACATTCATAAGGATTCGGGCGCTCCTGGACAGGGTGAAAAGTCCTGCCATCATAAAGGCGATGGCAATGAAGGAGACCGTCATGAGGAGGAAGCCAAGCCCGAGCAGACCCCAATGGGCAATGACAATGGTCCGCTGGAAAACCAGGACAACAAAGGTCGCACTAATGGCCATACTGATCAAGCCCCAGAGGGTGTTGCCAATGATCTTGCCAAGGACAGCTGTCTCAAAACCGGCTGGGCAGACGAACAAGTTCTCCAGGGTTCCATACCACCGTTCCCTCTGGATGTCTGAGGCAGAGGAGAAACAGATGGTCGACCAAAATGTGACGATACCACTGCCAAAGAGCACGTAGACGGTGAAGTCTACGTCACTTCGCTCTAAGTACATCATGCCCAGTAGAAAGCCATAGACCAGGGGCTGGACCAGGACACAAAACTGAAAGGTGGCCCGGCCTATGGAGTTGACAAACTGGTTTTTACAGCTTGTCAGAATGGATGGCACTTTCTCAATTGGACTCCTATACCGCATTGGACCCTCCTACCAACTCCACGTAAACGTCTTCTAGATTAACATCAAGGATTTGCATGCCCCGCATGGAGAACCGCCCGCAGGTTTCCACTATGGTGGCGAGGACTGCGTCAGCCTCTCCACTATGGATGTCGACGAAATTACTCTTGTCCAGCTTGACGATTTTCTCCACCTTGGGGTGGTCCTTGAGGGCCAAGAGCTGGTCTTCCTCAAGGGACTCCGCTGGCATACGCAATTTTGTCGGTTGCTCGATCAAGCGCTTTAGGCCATCCACCGTGTCCAGGGCCACCACCTGGCCTTGGTTGATAATAGCAATGCGGTCACACAGTTCTTCTGCTTCCTGCATGTAATGGGTGGTCAAGACCACTGTTGTCCCCATGGCGGTCACCTGGCGGATAATGTCTCTTAGGTTCCTAGCCCCCACAGGATCTAGGCCAATGGTGGGCTCGTCCAGGAAGATCACTTCCGGTTGATTCAGGAGGGCCCGGGCAATTTGCAGCCGCTGCTTCATCCCCTTGGAAAAGGACTCCACCTTTCTTTTTTTCACCTCAAGGAGGCCCACCCGTTCCAAAAGACCGTCGATTAGGGCTGCCTGGTCCCTTCTTGGAATCAGATAGAGGTCGGCAAAATATTTGAGATTGTCCTCTGCACTCAGCCGCCAGTAAAGGCTCCGCTCCCCGCCAAAGATAAAGTTGATCCGTCTGCGGATGTCTCTTTCCTGGCCAAAGGTGTTAAAACCAAGCACCCTGGCCGACCCCTCTGTCGGTGACAAGAGGGTGGTCAGTATTTTAATGGTTGTTGTTTTACCCGCTCCGTTGGGGCCCAACAAGCCAAATATCTCTCCTCGCTTGACCGAGAAATCTATGCCCTTTAAGGCAGAAACTTCTTTTTTGGTCTTTTTCAGTACACCCTCGGTTGTAGTGTAGGTCCGCTTTAACCCCTCAACAACGATTACCTCTTCCATGTGGCCCTCCCACTCAAGTGCATATTAGATGTTTATCTAAATTAGATATACATCTAATATAATCTGTCACGGGCATTCTGTCAACCACTTTACTCCCAGCACCCCCCTCTTATCAAGGAATGCCAAGTCCAGGCCCGCTTCTTCATTTTTTACACAAAAAAACTGCCCTAGATGCAAGTGCATGCTAAGGCAGGGTTTATTCATTTCCCCGTATATGGTCATTGAGCTGCTTCAACAAGACCTGGAGGCCTCTGTTATTGGTACTGAAATACTTGATATGACGTTCCTTTTCAAGATGGAGCAGGCCCGCCTTGTGGAGGGCGTCCAGGTGGTGGGACACCGTAGCGGTGGTAAGACCGAGGGCGTCAGCGATCTGTTTGCCATACATGGGCTTCATATAGGTCATATGAAGGATTTCAAGACGTTTGGGGTCACTGATCAATTTGAGTTTACCGGCCACCTCCCGCTTAAGCGCATCCCTATCCTTTTGAATGCGGTGGCTGGGTTTTATAAAAAGCTGGCGGTCTTGGTTCATGTAGCGAACCGTCACTGGAGAAATCCAGTAGAGGGCCGCAAACTCATAGACCTGCCAGTCGGCAATGTTCCAAAAGTTTTTCCCCATGACTTCCTGGGCATAGGACAGGGGGTGGCGGTGGTCCATACCCACTACCATAGTCTCAATCTCCCGGTCAATGTCTTCCCGGTGGGCGGTCAATCCCTGGATAAATGCAGGATGGCTACTAGCGTCCTCAGCGAAGGCCTGGTAGGCACCGAGGAGCGACTCCCATTCCATGATTTTCTCCGCAGCTGCCCGTTTGTCTTCCTGACTCCCCTTGTGGATATGGGCCACAAGCAAGTCCGGGTCCTGGTCTGCTTGTAGGAGGAACTCCCGGTCTACGTCGCAACCGAAGTAGTGGAAAATTTGATCCACCTTGGGCAGTCTTCGGGCCTCGTCAAAAAAGTTGCCCACGTCTTCCCGCTCCAAAACAATAAGGGCCAATTCTAAGATAGACAGGGAAAACTGCTCATGGGTCCGGAGGAAGGCCAACAAGGCCTCATGTTTGTGGGCCAGTTGGTCAAAGGCTTCCAAAGGTAGCACTTGGCCATGAAAGTCTGGAAAGGCCAAGGCCCTGGACAGGGACAAAGCTTCCAAGATCAGGCTATGGCCTATGATTTTTTCATGTTTAGGAATCAGTTTCATACACTCACCTATATTCGATCATGATCTAATTGGTATTATAGTCCAGGTGGAGACATTCCACAAGGACATGGGCTATGACCCGACAACCATGTTCAAAATCCTCCTGGGGGATGTCAAAATCATGACTATGTAGTTTCAGACGACTGTCCATTCCCAAACCAATAAAACTTGCCTGGCCCCCTCGGTCCTGGACGGCCTTCATGAGGTAGGCGAAGTCTTCACTGACCTTGGCCTGGTGGTCTCCATGAACCCGCTGGGTGCCTGCTTCTTTTAGGGCTAGGGTTTCTACGAACTGGGCCAATCCAGGGGAACTGTCTCCGCTGGGGGCACTGCCCACCTGATCAATCTCCACCCTGCACCCCTGCATGGCTGCGCTATGTTCAAGGGCCTTTATGGCATACTGTCGAATAAAGGCTTCTGCCTCCGTCGTTGACCCCCGGGTTTCCAGCTGCATTTTGGCAAAGGCCGGAATGATATTTCGGTCTGTCCCCCCTTGTAGGGTTCCCACATTAATGCGGGTCACCCCCTGGCTATGGCGAGGTGCCCCTTGCAGGGCTACCATGGCCTGGGCGGCTGCCAGGAGGGCGTTGTTGCCCAACTCCGGTTGTTTGCCTGCATGGGCAGGTGTGCCAAAAAACTGTGCGTCCAGCTTGCTTGTAGCCAATAGTCCACGGAGTCCACCAATGACGCTGTATGAGCCCACAGGCCAAAAATGAGCACCCAAGAGCATGTCCACGTCATCCACGTTGGCCACCATGGACTTTGCCCCCCTCACCCCTTCTTCTGCCGGTTGAAATATGAGTTTTAAGGTTCCTTTTAGGGGAAACTGGTCCCCTATGGCTGCAATGAGCTTGGCAACCATGATCCCTAGACTTGCGTGACCGTCGTGGCCACACCCATGCATGACCCCCTCGTGGATGGACTTATATTTTTCCATATGGGCGGGTTGGTCCTCTGCCACTACCTCACCTAAGGTCAAGGCATCCAGGTCGAAACGCAGAGCCAGGGTGGGACCCTCTTTGGTGAAGACCTTGGTCCCCACTAGGCCCGTAAAGCCACCCTTGAAGGCTTCCAAGAAAGGCAAGTTATCCGACTCAGCCCGTTGGTACCACAGGTCCAGTTCCTGGTTTTCTGGCACCGCCATCCGAGCTTCAGCCTCAATAACATCCTGTCCTAAACTCAAGTTAAAGCCACATTCATCAAGTATTTGGGCCACTGTGGAAGCCGTTCGAAATTCCCGCCATCCGGGCTCTGGATACTTGTGTAGGGTCTTGCGTATATGGTGTAAGGCAGAGACCTGGTCCTTCAACCAGGCTTCCACTGCATAATGAATGCCGTGATCTGTTGGTATAGTCATGATGTCCTCCTCAATCCATACCATCATACCACGGCTTTTCAGATGCGCCTATTGCATGACTATCTTGTTTTTCCCTGACTTTTTGGCCTTGTACATGAGCATGTCCACGTCATGGAGCAACATATCTGTGTTGTCGCACCGGGTGGACATGAGCCCGATACTTACTGTCGTCTTCATGCCAAGGTATTGCCAGTTGAGATTCTCTATACTGGACCGAATCCGTTCACCGATCAAGACTCCAGTCTCCAGGTCACAACCATTGAGGACAACCAAAAATTCCTCGCCTCCATAGCGACCCACGTGGTCCGTGTCCCTGATGGCCGACTGGATGGTCTGGGCGATGACCTTCAAGACATCGTCTCCCACCACATGGCCAAACTGGTCATTGATTTTTTTAAAGTCGTCCACGTCCATGAGCATGACCACTCCCCCATTACACTTGGTCTCCTCAAACAACTCAATAATGCGGTTGCGATTGGGGACCTGGGTCAGGTGGTCGGTAATGGACTGGAGGAAGAGACTCTTTTCACTCTTGCTCCGAATCCGGTAGCCTACAGAAATAAAGACAAGGCATAGGATCAGGAGTACAACCATGACAGCCAGATACATGAGGTTCCTTTGTTGCAGGTTGATCTTGTCATTCTGGGCAGCCCGCAGGGCCTCCACATAATCCATTTCCTCTTGGAACTGGAGGTTTTCAAAGGTGGTGAGGGCGTCAGCCACTTCCACATTTTCCAGGACCAAGTCCTCAGCTATCATGGTGTTAATGCCATAATACATCCGGGCCGCTTCCTCATACTGGCCATCCAAGTAGTAGGCGGCTGCCAGAAGTGGGTTCATGACTTGACTTAAGGAGTTACTGTCATTGGGACTCTCAAGGGTTTTGATGATGGCAAGGCCTTCATTGGCCGCTTGGATGGCATGATCATAATGCTTTGCCTTTAGTTCCATCTCTGCTTGATAATAGAGGTAAATTGCAGCCTCTGCCCTCCGGTTGGGTGGCACATTGGCATTGAGGGCCTCCATGGAAGCCGAAGCACTTTCATAGTCCCCTAGGCTGGCGTCCAAGACTGCGATTTCTGCCTTAATCACGTTCTTTGGTATATAAATCAGACCCTGGCTGTTTTTTTCTTCAGCATACTTCAAGGCCAGTTCCATGTATTGTTTGGCCAAGGGATAGGCTTCCAAGTCATTTTGAATGGCACTCAGGAAATAGTAGTACCTGGACAGGACTCCGTCATTCTTCAGTTCACGTCCGAAGAAACCGGCTTCCTTGAGCAGGTCCATGGCACTAGCTAGGTCCGATTGTTCATAATAAGCATTGGCAATAAAAATGTCGGCATAGGCCACCATGTCCGATCGTTCATGGTCCCGGCCCAGGGCACGGAGTCTGAGACCGTTTTTCAGGAGGGCACTTTGGTTGGCAAAGACCTCGTTAATTTGTAGCTTCTTCTCAATCACTGCCATTTCCAAGTCTGGATGCGGGTCCTGCAAGAGGGCTCTTTCTACCTCCACTAACTTGTCATAGCCCTGGCCAAAATATCCGTCTTGTATGAGCATGATGGCCCTGGCGTAGTCCACCAAGAGGACTTGGTCCGCTCTTTGGAGGTTGGCAATGTCCGTGTCAGTTAAATCTCGCTTGTGGATTTGATCTTCAATGATCTCCAACATCACAGTGGAAACGGGTGCTGCAGACACCGCAAATACAGGCACGGCCTGTACCAGTATGCCGAACACAAAAAGGAGTATGAACATACCTAGTCCCAAACTTTTTTTCATGGAGATCACCTCTATACATGTATACCCGAAAGTCCGGTCTAGATGCCACAATGTCGAATTTTGTTGCATAATAGAAATGAAGATATAGGCAGGATTTACTATCTTAAGGAAGAATTGAGTAGGTATGGGGTCTTTCACAGGTGTGAAGGCATGAAAAAAAGGAAGACGCTTGGTCTTCCTTTCGTGATTGTGTCTAGTCTTATGATGATTAGCCTTTCATGGTGAAATAAGAGAACACAATAGGTATATCATCTTCATGACCTACCATTTGCAACTTGTGTTCATTTCCACTAAGTGACGAAATTGTAGTTATAATGATACCGAAAGTCAAAGCAAAAATTAGCAGTTTTTTCATGTAATCCCCCTCTTCAAACCAATTTTATGATAGAACTATATTTAATGAAACCCGTTCAAAGTCGTGGTTACCTGGAGGTATGCAATTACATGTTTCAAAGTTATGATCTACAGAATTTTGGTAACGAGTTAAGGAAAATCAGAAAAAACTGCGGCTATACACAAAAGGACATTCAAAGACTGACCGGCCTAAACACCGATACACTCAGAAAAATTGAGAATGGTCATGTGATCCCTAAGTACGAGACAATGGAAGTCCTTTCAATTATCTACCGCTACGATTTGCTTCGTTTGCTTATTCAACATCGCAATGAGTCCTTCATGCTTGACTTTTCAACTAAGATGGATCGAATCCTACTGGAAAATGATACGGACTCCATTGAGAACATGATTGATGCCTTTCAAAAATTCAAGGCACAATCTGACCGGTATTCAAAGTTTGTTTTTAACATTCATATCAACCAATATGAACAGTTCATTTATATCATAGATGAGTATTACAACAGTCCAGCTCCCAACTTCGAAGCCATAAAGACAAATCTTATCAAAGTAATGAGACTGACTATCCCAGAGTTTCAAATCGAACTCATGGAAGCCTTCCGATATAACTTCTTTGAAATGAGAGTTCTCATGTTAATCGCTGAGACACTTAGAAGAACAGATCAGTTAGTCGATGCTATTCGTATGTTCACTATAACTTTAGATGGATTAATGATCACCCCTGTTGACGAAGCGAATAATCATGAGCTTATACTCAAGACCTTTTTCCTCCTTGCCTATTGTCATCATACAGCGGATGACGACAGTAACGCATTCAAAACTGCCAACGAAGGAATTGCATTTGCCAGAAGGCTCCACAGTGCTTATTGCCTACCCCAACTCCTCTTCCGAAAAGGAGTCAGCGAACGCTTCCTAGGTAAAGAAGAATACAAAGACACCATCCAAATGAGCATCAACCTCTTGCACATCATGGGCCATGACGAGCTTGCTGAGACCTATAAACAGGTGAGTGTCGACCATTATGATATGAAATTTTAAAAGGACTGTCCCCAAGATCTCTCGATCAAGGGCACAGTCCTTTCTTGTGTCTATTGGAGTCTTATGTCCCCTAGGGCCTGGTCGGCCCCTTCAAAATCATAGGCTTCCAGCTTTCTTAGGGCCAGGTCGACCTGGGCCTCAAATCCCTTTTTAGCGAGGGTGGGTCGTAGCTTTTGCAGGGCCTCCTCCGCCTCAGTGTCAAAGTCACCGGTGAGTTGGAGGACCTTGTTAAACAGGTTCACAAGTTCCTTGTCAGACAAGAGGACCTGGTTTTCTTCCTCTCTTGGCCCCGTTTGAGGCTCCATAAGGGGAAGGACCTGGTCAATGGTTGCCACAGCCCTAGCTAGACTTTGCTTGAGGCGATCAAGGACGGATCGGACACCAGACCAGTCCCCTGAATCAGGGGCTGTATCTAGTTCACCACCATGATCGTCCAGCGTCACACCAGTTGATAAGTCTTCCAGGTCCTCAGGCAGGTCTTTCACCAATGCCTCTGCCTCCCTGGCTTCTTGATAGAGGGACTCGATCCCCAAGCTACCTGCTATGCCCTTTAAGGTGTGCAGATAACGGTGGAGGTCTAGTCCAGCAAAATCGTCCAAGTCTTGGGCTGCCCCAGCATAAGTGGCCACAAAGTTGGCCAACATTCTCCTGTAGGTTTGTCGGTTACCCATGAGTCTTTCCAGGGCCTCCTTCACCTTGTAGTCAGGCAAGAGCTGCTCAATATCTCCAGTCTCATCCATGCTAGGCAGGGCAGTTTTCCTCCCTGGGTCTCCCGGGGTTAGGTAGCGTTTCATGGCAGCAAAAAGGTCCTTTAAGTCAATGGGCTTGCTGACATGCTCCTGCATGCCAATCCTGTGAATCCGTTCAACAGTCTCTTCCATAACGTCTGCCGACAGGGCAAGGATGGGTAAGGTTTCCGCTGGATAGGTCTTACGGATCTCCTCCGTTGCTGTGAAGCCATCCATGACAGGCATTTGCAGGTCCATAAGGACCAGGTCAAAGGCTTGGTCGGCGTCCTGGAGTCGCTCCAAGGCCACCAACCCATTGTCTGCCACTACAACCTCCAGACCAAAGGGCTCTAGGTTCTCCATGGCCACTTGTTGGTTAATCTCATTGTCCTCAACCAATAGTATCCGTTTGCCACCATAACCTTCCAGGCCTGTCACTTGGTCTTTCTTTTTTGAGTCCATTTTGTTGGTTTGACCCACCAGGCTGGTCACAAGGCCGTCATAGAGACTGGACCGGGTAATAGGCTTTGTCAGGATGTTGTCGATCCCGGCTTCCTTGGCCTTTCGGTAAACTTCTTCTCCCCCATGGGCAGTCACCATGATGATCTTGGGTGGCACTTCTTGGTCTTTAAGGTCCATATACCGGCTCCAGGCCCTGGCACCGTCACAGCCGGGCAAGCGGTAGTCCATAATCACCAAGTCCAAGTGGCGGTGGGGCGCATCTTCAATAAAGGCTTCACCCGTTGTGTAGACCAAGGGTGAGTGGTTTATCATGTCCAGGTAGAGGGTGTAGACCTCCCGGGCCGTTTGGTTGTCCTCAACAATGGCCAGACGGAGGTCCATGAGGTCTTCGGGAACGATCGTGAGGCTTTCAGGCGCATTGGGGTCAAGGATAAAGGGTAGGGTCACCGTAAAGCTAGAACCCACATTTTCCTCAGAAGAAACCTGGATTTGTCCCCCCATCAAGTCGACCAAGTTGCGGGATATGGTCAAGCCCAGTCCCGTTCCCCCATACTTCCTGGTAATTGATGTGTCTGCCTGAGTAAAAGCTTGGAAGAGGTTGGCCACTTGGTCCTGTGTCATTCCAATTCCTGTGTCTTCCACAGTAAAGGCCAAGGATACCTGGTCCTCCGTAATGTCGTGGCTTTCAATCCGCAAAACCACTTCCCCCTGGGAGGTGAACTTCACTGCATTGTTGGACAGGTTGATCAAGACTTGGTTGAGCCGTAAGGGGTCACCCAGGAGGCGGTCCGGCACCTGGTTTCCTTTAACAATGGCCAGTTCTATCCCCTTCTCAAAGGCCTTCATTCCCATGACACTGGAAATATTGCTGAGAACGTCCTCCAGGCTAAAGGGGATGGTTTCTATATCCAGCTTGCCAGCTTCAATCTTGGAAAAATCAAGGATGTCGTTGATAATGCCCAAGAGGTTTTTGGCCGACCGGTTCATCTTTTCCACATAGTCATGCTGCTTGATGTCCAGGTCTGTACGTTCCAAAAGGGTTCCCAGACCAATGATGGCATTCATGGGGGTACGGATTTCGTGGGACATATTGGCCAGGAAG